>NZ_JBJIAL010000055.1:0-26071 GCF_045310895.1 Mycobacterium sp. SMC-18 | reverse complement strand
TCATTTTCGAGAGACCTCGACCTCTATCCCGGCAACGACGCGCCAACCACCTCTACACCCTCATCTGTGAAGAGCCAGTTATCGGTGCGGGTGCGGGCGGCATGGCCGCCGCGGCATATCTGGTCAAACGTGGCTACCGAACGCTCGTCGTGGAACGAGAACCACAGGTGGGAGGACGCGCCTCCACCGTGGACATCGACGGATTCGCCGTCAACACCGGCGCCCAGATCTTTGAGATCGCAGGAGCCAATAAAGACCTGTTCGATGAGGTCGGCGTACCGATCCGCGCGCGCAAGCAGAAAGTCCCGCTCGTTCTCCGCCTGGGCAAGTACGACCTGCCCATGATGAGCGGACCCACCGGCTTCGTGATCAACAAGATCGTGATTGCTGCACTGGGCGGAGCATCGCGAAAATTTGGATGGTTCCGGCCAAGCCAAGACCTGACCCTTGAACAGTGGCTCACCGGCATGGGTGCATCAGGCCGAACGATGAAGCTGATCCGGAACCTGACCAGCGCGATGTTTGCGGCCGAACCAACAGATGTATCAGCCCAGGTGTTCTTCGACTACCTGACGAAGAAGGGCGGCATGAACATCTACGGGTCGCATCCCGATGGCGGGATCGGCCCCTGGAAGGACCTGGCCGGCTACATCGAGCGCAGCGGCGGCCAGATCTGGCTGAACGCGGCGGTCACCGGCATCGGCGTCAACGCTGACGGCATGGCGGATTTGGTGACCGTCGAGCACAAGGGCGGCGGATCACAGACGGTCCAAACCCGAAGCGTCATCAGCAATGTCGGGCCCGTGGCAACCGGTGGCCTGGTACCTGCAACTGCATGGCCCGACGGCTACGTGGAGGCTCTGCGCCGCGACAACTATCCCGGCACACTGATCACCATCAATTTTGCTACCTCCAAACCCATCCCAAATCTGAAAACCCTTGTTTTCTTTGGATTCACCGAGCGATTGGCGTACGCGTCCTATATGAGTGGGCCGTCGCCGAGTCTGGCGCCCGCCGGAAAGCATCTGTACTGCGTGACGAGCACCCCGCACCCTGCCAGCATCGGGTTCGACGTCGACGCGGAAGTGGAACTGCTCAAGCAGGAGGGCATCGCCGAGTTCCCGCAACTTGCCGATGCGCGGATACTGTCCGTCGAGGTCTGCACAGGTGACTGGCCCGGACAACGCGCCATTCCCGGACGCGACTGGCCGAATGAAACGCCGATCCCGAACGTGTGGAACGTCGGTGATGGGGCGCGCCCGCGGATGGGAGCAGGCCAGAGCGGATGCGTCGAGTCGGCGCGCTTAGCTGTCGGCAAGCTCGAGAACGCGATAAGTCCTTACTAGCAACATGATTGGCGCGCTGAGTAACGTCAGGCGGCTCAGTGCGCCTCGTCGCGCAGGCGTATAGACCCCGCCCTGGTCAGCAGCCAGCAGCTTTCAATTCGTCGAGATACCCGCCTGTTTGCGTCGTCAGCTTCTCCATCACGTCAATGAATGACCTCCGCTGACCGGTGTTTGGTATGTCGATTTGCTCCAGGAACTCTGCGCTCAGCGCCATAGATCCGATGCTGTGGCGGGTCACCCCGTCGGCTCTGCGTTGTCGCCGGCGAATGGTGATCTCCTTCTCGACCGAGTGATCTGCGAGGACCGTCATCGCTCCTTCGCTGATGATGTCGAGATTGTTGTCGCCGAGCGCCAGTGACGCGACGTTGATCGGAATCTCATGCACCGCTTTGTGTTTGTCTCGGTTGACCAACACGCCGAGGATGGTCAGGCCGTGCCAGTTCACGTCGCCGTTCCCGTTGAACGGCTGGTTGTTCTCGATCACCGCCAACACAGCGGGATCGACAAGGGCCTGAAGAGCCGCGCGCTTGGGCTGCCATTCGGCGCTCGATTTGGCCATGGGGTGGTACAGACTGTCGCGCTGGCTGGAGGTCAGGGTCACGGAGTTCTGAGCCGCGCGGCTCATCGCATGACCGTAGACCGCGTGGTCGTGGGCGGCCCGCAGGTTGGTCAAGATGTCACCCATGATGAGGCTCCACTCGGACGGGGCGCGAAGGCTGACGCGGAGGGTCAGTACCGCGCGCTCGTCGGTGTCGCCGAAGGGGTAGGTGACCACATAAGAGATTTCTTTGCTCAAGTCAGCGGACCGATAACTCTCGACAGAGGCCTGTAACTCTGCCAAATGCTTTTGGGCACGTCCATGTTTCGCGTAGGCGCTATCCACAACTGTGCATATTAGGTCGAGGGCGTGGTGGATGGTGTCACTCAGGCCATGTGTGCAGCTGGCTCGGCCGACCGTAAGTTGCCTCCCCAGTTGGATCTGGCCAGGCGCACCGCGCCGGCCAGCCTTCGTATGGCCGCGGCCGAGGGGATTTTTCGAGCTTCGCCGTCGCGATGCAGTCCGTACCTCTTTACGACGCCAAGTCGTGAGGTGCACAGGTCCGCGAGGCGGGCTCTGCGTCGCGCCACGTCGCACGGTGGCGGGTCAAACCAGTCTTGGGTGGGTACCTGGTCTGCCGTGCGCGCTTGCGGTTAGGCGGGGGTTGGCGCCACCGTCAGAGGTCGAGAACCAGACGCTTTCCGATGCAACGTGATACGCAGATCATCATCGACTCGCCGGCCTTGCGTTCCTCCGGGGTCAGCACTGAGTCGCGGTGATCGGGAACCCCTGAGACGATATCGACCTCGCAAGTTCCGCAGGTGCCTTCCGAGCACGAACTGAGCACGTCAATGCCGGCGTCGCGAACGACGTCGAGAATTGACGAACCGGCTGGAACCATAAGCGTGACACCGGATTCAGCGCATTCCACCTCGAAGGCCGTATCGACTGCGGTGTCGTCGATCGGTCGGGCGGCGAAGCGTTCCACGTGCAGCGGCACGTCCGCTTCACCGCAGGTGTCCTCCATGGCCGCGATCAGAGATTCCGGTCCACAGCAATACGCGGTCGCATTCGGGTCCGCGGACGCGAGGAATCCGGCGAGATCGAGCAGTCCGTGTTCTTCCTGCGTTCTGAACTGGACACGGTCGCCGTATCGCTTGAGCTCCTCGACGAACGCCATCGAGGATTGCCGGCGGCCGCCGTAGAGAAGCCGCCACGGCGTGTGGGAGGCCTCTGCGGCCCGGATCATCGGCAGGATCGGGGTGATCCCGATGCCGCCCGCGACGAACAGGTAGCTGTCGGCAGGCTCCAAGGGGAAATGATTGCGCGGGCCCTGTGCAACCAGTTGGCAGCCCTCGTCGACCACGTCATGCAGGTACGCCGAACCGCCCCGTCCCGCCTGCTCGCGCAGGATGCCCAAGCGCCACTGCGTTGTGTCGTCGGGATCGCCGCACAGCGAGTACTGGCGGGTGAGTCCGTTTCCGAGGACCAGATCGATGTGAGCGCCAGCCTGCCATGGCGGAAGTGCGGCGCCGTCAGCCTTTTCCAGCACCAGGGCCAGGCAATCATCGGCAACGAGTTCCCTGGAACGCACGATCAGAGCCAACGTGTTTGCGGCGCTGACGGTTTCGCGGGTCTGTAGTTGCGTCATGTCGATCTCCAGCATCGGATCAATATCGGTATTTCGGCTAACTCGCCTGTGCTTGGGGTGTCCACCAGTGGCGCGCAGGACCGCGTGCCGCTGGTGGGGCCGGGTGAGGCACGACGTTGTGCCGCCACCTTCAGGGCTCTTCTCTACCCGTTCATTGACTTCATGTCAAGAAAATGATGTCCTATTAGTGGATGGGCAAACGGTCGAAAATGTGCACGTAGTGGGCATTTTCCGGCGCTGGTTACGAACGAATCGATGACCCTGCCGACCGTGAATCCGATCCCGTTGTCGCCCGATTTCGCACAATCTCGACTTTCGGTCATTGATTCCAGATCAACGTTGTGGTTAGGATGTGACCCACCACACGTTGCAGCCCGAAGGAGACCGATGCCGGTTCGCCCAGTGGTTGTGACGCGACCCGCAACGGCCTGGCCACTGCATCCGGTCGGCTTAGCCAACAGAGCAAGGGGCTGGCCTTGTGGCGCAGTGCAAGCAAACGCCGTTCTGGCCAGATGCGGTGAGGTTACGGCCGCAGCCGCGTAGGTGACATACGCGTGGCCGCCGCAACGCCGAGCCCGCAGTCACCGACCATGCCCACCCACTCACCAACAAAGGACACGGCAATGACGCCCAGTTTTCCGCGGCCCTCTGGGGCACCGCGATGACCATGCAGCGGGCCTTGCTTACCGAGCTCGATGACGAGCAGGCGCCGACGGCGCGCGATGGAATGAACGGCGGTCAGGACCCCGTTGATCGCCCCGGCGGGGCGCTGGCGTCGGCGAAGGCCGGTGCGGGCAAGACACTCTCGAAGCTCGCTGCGATTCCGGTGCGCAGCGCCGGCACCACCGGCCGCGGCGTCATTCTGGCCGGACAAGTGATGAAATATGCTGTAACAGACGCGATTACGATGAAGTTGCCGTTCGGGGAACTGATCGTGCAAGCGTGGACGCTGCTCAAAGTGACTGCGCTGCCAGCGGTTCTCATGGCAATTCCGTTCGGCGCGATGGTCGCCGTGCAGCTGTCGGGACTAGTCAATGAGGTCGGCGCCAACTCCCTGGTTGGGTCCGCAACCGGTGTGGCGGTCCTGCGTCAGGGCGCGCCGGTGACCGCAGGCCTGCTCATGGGCGGTGCCGCCGCCTCGGCCATCGCGTCTGACTTCGGTGCTAGGGCGATCCGCGAGGAACTCGACGCACTGCGGACCCTGGGTATCGACCCGGTCCGGCGGTTGGTCGTACCCCGCTTCCTGGCGTTGCTGCTGATCACACCGATCCTGGTGGTCATCGTCATCGCGATGGGTGTCGGTGCGGCCTTCGTCATCGCAACCGAGGTCAACGGCGTCACGCCGGGAAGCTTCTGGCTGTCGTTCGGGTCTTTCGCCAAGATGGTCGACCTCTGGTTCACCCTCGGCAAGGGCTTCTTCTTTGCCGCGATCGTCGCGGTGATTTCCTGTCAGCGCGGGATGGAAGCTAAAGGTGGACCGCGCGGCGTCGCCGATGCGGTGAATGCGTCGGTGGTGCTCAACGTTCTGTTGATCGTCATCGTCAATCTGGCCATCACCCAGCTGCAGACCATGTTCTTCCCGATGGCGGTGGCATAGTGGCAGCCCCATCACAGCACCGCGCTCTGGTGCCCTCGAAGCTATTCGGTGCCCGCACTGCCGCATTTCGGCGGCTGCAGAGCCCATTTCAGACCGCCGGTCAGTGGGCAACGTTCATCGCTCAAACGGTCTGGCTGTTGCCGATCACGGTGCGCAAATACCGACGCGAGACGCTGCAGGTTATGAACAACCTGGCGTGGGGACGCGGGTCGGTCATCGTCGACGGCGGTGTCATCAGCGTGCTCGCCGTCCTGGGCATCACCGTCGGCGCTATCGTCGCCATCGAGGCATTCGCGACACTCAACCTGATCGGGCTCGGCGCGCTGGCCGGCATCATCGGCGGGTGGGGCAACGTCCGTGAAATGGCGCCGCTCGTGGCAGGTGTGGCATTCGCGTCCCAAGCCGGATGCCGCATGACCGCCGAAATCGGATCGATGCGCATCGCCGACGAAATCGATGCCACCGAAGCAATGGGGTTGCGATCCATCCCGTTCGTCGTCGGCACCCGAGTCGTTGGCGGATTGATGTGCGTCGTACCAGGTTTCCTGCTGACCCTGGTCGTCAGCTTCATCACCTCCGACACGGTCATCCGCATCTTCTACAGCCAGCCCGGCGGTACCTACAACCACTATTTCGTGGAGTTCCTCACCCCGGCCGACATCGCCGCCTCGCTGACCAAAGCCATCATCTACTGCACCGCAGTCACGCTGATCCATTGCTACTACGGATATTTCGCCTCAGGCGGACCGGTCGGGGTTGGTCAGGCCTCGGGCCGGGCAATCCGGGCCAGCCTGGTGACCATCATGGTCCTGGACCTGGCAACCACCATCATGCTGTGGGGTCTGCGCCCCCAATTCGTCTTCAAAGGTTAGGTGAGCAGCCGTGCTATTTCGTATGTCGGCGCAAGCCGAAGCGCGCCGACTGACCATCATCGGCATCGCAGTCCTATTGAGCTTGGCCGCAGTGTGTTTCGTGATCGTCGCGCGACCTTTCGGCAAGAAACAAACCAGTCACATCTCCGTGGTCATGGACCTGCCCTACGTCGGCGAGGGCGTCGCCATGGGATCGCCAATGCTGATGCACGGCGTGACCGTCGGCAAGGTCACCTCGGTGTCCAGCATGGCCAACGGCAACGTCCGGCTCAACGCCGACCTCGATACCGCCCCGACGGCGCACCTCACCGACACCTTGGGCGTGGACTTCCGGCCCGCGAACTACTTCGGTGTCACCGGCATCAACCTGGTTGCCGGCCAGAACGGTCAACCGCTGCGCAACGGCACCCAGATCACGACCACGCCGACCGGAAACTTCACCCTGCAGGCACTGCTGTCACGCATGGGCGCCATCACCGACGGCGTCATCACACCCAAACTGGTCAGCGTTATCAACCGGGCAACCCGCTACACCGACGGACTCAATCCGCTCATCGAGTCGATGGTCACCACAGCCCAATCGGTGACGAAAGTCCAGACCGTCAGCACCGAACAACTGCTGCGCAACACCACCGGAATCAGCGCCGCCTTCCCCGGATTCGTCCAACACGCCACAGTGGCGGGCTACAACTTCAACGAAGGCGCGGGATACGTCGTGTTCAACGTCTCAGGCAAAGACGCGCTGCCCGGCCAAGACATGATTCCCGTACCAGGGCAACCCGTTTCGGACAAATACTGGAACGAGCACGCCATCGCCACCTTGGAAGTGATGGCCAACTCGTTCTTCGGGGCAGTAGGCAAGCTGCTGTCCTCACACACCAGCGATCTGCTGCCAGCGGTCAACCTCATCCAAACGCTGACCGACACCGTTCCAGGATTGGTGACCCCCGTCGGCGTCAGAGACATGCTGGTTGAGCTACGAACACGGTTCGAGAAGCTCTACGGCGGGTCGCCCGAGCAGCGGGCACTGCAGGTGCACATCGTGCTCGATCAGTTGCCCGGCGTTCAGGCTCCGGTCGCTGCAATGGGAGGTGGATCGTGATTAAGCCCGTAGCTGCCCTGTGGCGGTTTGTGCTCGCCAGCTTGTTGGGAGCGGTCGTGTTCGTGCTGATCGCGAACGTGCTGCGGCAACCGGTCGCGAGTGAAACACGTACCTATACAGCGGAATTCACTGATGTAGCCGGTTTGCATGTGGACGCCGACGTCCGCGTGCGCGGTGTGCGCGTGGGGAAGGTCAAAGAACTGCGCCTGGTACGTAGGGCCGGCCAAAGCATCGCCGAAGTCGATCTCAGTCTGGACACCCGCTACACCGTGGTGCGGTCCTCGCGGTTGGCGATCAAGTACCAGGCGTTGACAGGATTGCGCTATCTCGATGTCGCCAACCCTGCCGAGCGCGTGCCAAGCAGTGAGGCGATTACCCGGATACCGCTGGGCATGACCCAGCCGTCCTTCGACATCACCACCCTGTTCAACGGATTACAGCCTGTGCTGGCGACGCTGAGCCCCAACGACATCGACAAGTTCACCGACAACGCCGCGACCTTCCTGCAAGGCGACGGTAACGGCCTGGGACCGATGCTCGACAGCATCCACAAGCTCACCGAGTTCGTGGCCGACCGCCAACAGGTCGTCTCCACGCTGATGAACAACCTCAGTGCAATCGCCGACACCTTCGGCGGCCACTCCAAGGACCTCGTCCAGATCATCGATTGGCTGAACCGACCCGTCGATGCCGCGCTGTCGGTGCTTGACGAATTCCGCAAATCGGAACTGTACGGTCCCGCATTCACCTCTGCCGCAGTCAAATTGCTCGAGAACGCGGGATTCAAACCGGGCGCAGCCGACATAGATAAAGGAATCGACCGTGCGATCACTGTCTTTGACAACTACAGCGACGCCTTCAAGCGAGTGCCCGTGATCTGGGACAATATCCAGCCGCCGGCTGAAACGGGCGCGGCATTGCCGTGTTCGCGCGGACGAGCACAACTTCCCGAGTCGATGGACGTTCTGCTCAACGGGCAACGGGTCGTGCTATGCAACCGATGAAATCGTTCCGGAATCCGATGTTCTGGGGTGTCGGCGCCCTACTCATGGTCGCCGTCCTGGCGGTCACCGCTGCCGCCGTCTACGTCAGCCCACCGAATCAACGGGCAATCACCTTCTACACCGATGACGCCGCCGCGGTACGTCAGGGCGACGACATGCGCATCGCGGGAATCACCATCGGCAAAGTCGAGAGCCTCTCCATCGAGCCCGACCGGGTCAAAGTCCGCGCGTCAGTGGACAAGTCGGCATTCATCGGCGATCAGTCGCAGATCCAGGTCCGCATGCTCACCGTCGTCGGCGGCTACTACATCGACCTGGTTTCCCTCGGCGACAAGCCGTTGGGCGAGAAGGCGATACCCGTTGAGAGAGTCACGACGCCGTACAACCTGATGAAGACACTCGCCGACACCACCAAGGTGACCGAGCAGGTGAACCCCCGGCCGATCCGCGAATCCCTGGACGCGCTGCAGGCCGGGCTCAAAGGCACCAACGTCGATACGCTGACCGCGGTCGTCAACGCAGGCAACGCCATCACCGACACCATCGACAAGCAACGCGGGCAGGTCTCCCAAATTCTCAATCTGTCTGACGAATACATCGAATCGCTCACCAACTACCGCGGGAAGCTCACCGAGCTGGTTCAGAAGATCTCCATCCTGGAACAGACGCTGGTGCTGTACGGCAAGGGATTTGCCGGCGCGCTCAAAGGTATGGGCGACATCAGCGACGACTTCCTGATCCCGTACGCAAAATTCTGGGTCAACGGCCGCGAAGAATTCATCCAGAAGGTCCGCGAGTGGCAGAACCGGGTCCGGCGTTGGGTCGACAACAACAGCAGAATCGTTCCGAGGCTTCGCCGGGTCCGCGACAAGATCGAACGCGTCCTAGACGCCCAGAACGCACGCCCCGAGCTGCTCTCCACTGACGTATGTATTCCGATGCCGGGAAGTGGCTGCTGATGGATACCAACATGATTCGACGAGTCGGCCGTAACGCACTGAACGCGACAGTGCTCGCCGGCGTGGTCGCCGTTAGTTCGTCCTGCGGATCTACCGCGCATTCGGACGCGACCTACTGCGCATTCATGCCCGACACCATCGGCCTCTACGTGGGCAACCCGGTCACGCAAATGGGGTATCCGATCGGCACCGTCACCGCGATCCAACCCGGAGCCCAAAGCTCACGCGTCAGCTTCTCGATCACCGAGAACCGGAATCTGCCGGGCGATGTCAAAGCGGTGATCCGGTCCCCATCCATTCTGGCCGACCGGTCGATGGAACTGGTCGGCAACTACGCCGCCGGTCCGAAACTTGCCCCGGGGTCATGCATTTCGCTGGACCACTCCGCCTCGCCGAAATCGCTCTCAGAGGTGATCGGTTCGGCCGATACCTTCCTCAACGCAGTCAACCAAACAGGCTCACTCAACGTCGCAGACACGATCCGCGGAATCGACCAGTTGGCCCACAACAACGGTGCAAGCGCCGGGCGATTGCTGACCACGTCCTCGGCCTTGCTTGACAGCCCCGACCAACAGATCAGCGACATCGGCAACATCATCCAGAACGTCGCAACGCTCACCACGACCCTTACCGAGATCAGGGAACCGCTCAAAGAGATCGTGCTGGACGGCACCGGCACGATCAGCGACGTATCGGTAGCCCTCGACGGAACCGCACGCCTTGCAGGCGATAAGGCCACCCCTGGCATCGGTACCTTGGGACCTCTGCTGGAGTCAGTCGGGGTGTTGGAGACCCATCTTGGGGATGAAACCCAAATCACCCTGGACGCGGTCAGTGACACCGTCCGCAAAGTCAGCCCGCACGCCAACGAGCTGGCGCAACTGTTCAACGGAGTTCCGTGGTGGATCAATACGGCGGCGAATCACTTCAATGCCAAGCAATTCGGCACATTCAACATCGCCTACAGGCCGCCGATGTTCCGGGTCCCGACCCACAACGGGCTGGCCCTGTGCGGCGCGATGAACGCCTCCATGCCGGGCAGCTGCGCCGACGTCAACGGCCAGCCCTATGCCGTGGACGTCGCTCTTCTGCAATACGTCCTGCAGCAAGCGAGCCACTCATGATGCGACGCATCCTGCTGATGCTCACCTGTTCAATGGCGGCGATCGCGATGTCGGCGTGCGCGTCGATATCGGTCAACTCGTTGCCGCAGCCGGGTGGAAGCCGCAGCGACGGATACGACCTGGTGATCGAGTTCGCCAACGTGCTGAACTTGCCCGAACGAGCCAAAGTGGTGCAGGACGGCACAACCGTAGGTGTTGTGACCAAGGTCGATCTGCGGAGCGACCATGTGGACGTGACGGCGCGCATCGACGCCGGCGTGGTCGTTCCCAACAACGCTCGGGCCACCCTGCAGCAATCCACGGTCCTGGGCGACACCTACGTCGCCGTAGAGCGCCCCACCTCAGATCAAGCGGGAACGGCGATCCACGCCGGTGGCCGGCTCCCTGTCACGCAGACCACCTCGCCGCCCCAACTTGAGGACACGCTCGCCAACTTGGCGAACTTCGTTGGCAGCGGAGCGATTCAACGAGCGCAAGACACCATCATCGGCATCAACCACGTGACCCCCGCCCGGCAAGAAGACTTGCACAACATGGTCAGCCGCGTCACCACCGACCTATCGGATCTGTCCACCAACATTGACACCGTTGACAAATGGCTCAACGGCGTCACCGGTACGGCCGACGTGATGATGAGCAACCTCGACACCTACAAGTACTGGTTCTCGCCAGCTGGCATGTTGGGTTTCAACCGCGGAACCCAGGTCAGTCGCTACATCGGCACCATCTTGCCGTCGATCGGCAGCATCTACAGCGGCGGTTACTGGGTTGTACCACTGCTGAATTCACTGGCCAATGCCGTCGGAGCAGTGCAACAGAGTAAATGGGACTTCGAAGGCGAAGCGGCGGCCTGGCGCAAGTTGTTCATCGAAGACTTCCTCCCCGTCGACAAGAACCCGGCCATCAACATCACGTCCATCACCGGCCCCGACGGTCACGAGATGATCGACAAGACGCAGGACGTGCTCCGAATTCTGGGAGCCATGCCATGAGACGAGTCAAAAACATCGCATCCTTCGCTGCCTTCGCCGCGATCATCGCCATCGCCGCGGCGTACATCGGTTCGTTCGGTCTGCGCATGGGACCGCCCGAGCACCGCATCAACCTCACGATGGCCGTTCCCGACATCAAAGGGCTTGTGGTGGGCTCCAGCGTTCTGCTGCGCGGAGCTGCGATCGGCAAGGTGACCGCGATCTCGACCAACGAGGCAGAAGCCACCGTCAAGTTCTACGTCAACGGCGACCAGCGCATCCCGGTCGACAGCGACGTGCGACTGGACAACCTATCGGCACTGGGCGAGGCCTACATCGGATTCCTGCCCAACGCCGACGGCGGACCCACGCTCGCCGAGGGCCAACACATCAATGCGAGGACGGTCACCGTGCCACCCTCGATCTCTCAACTGGCCACCACCGTGGTGCGCATCCTCAACCAGATGGATCCCGACCAGCTGAAGCGGGTCGTCAACGAGGCCGACGCCGGCCTGCCCGATCCGGGACAGGTCCTTCCCAACCTGCAGCGGGCCAGCCTACTTACCCGAAACATGGTGGGAGGCATGAACGGCAAAGGCCAGGACGTCCTGCGAAACTTTCAAACGCTGCTCGAGAACGCCGGATGGGTCGGACCCAAACTCGCCACCATCGGCCCACCGGTTGAGTCCTCCGGCGTCAACATCGGCCGCGTCTATCGCGGGATGATGAACACCGTCGGCTGGAACAACCCGCAGAACATGGTGCTGTTCCAGAAGTTCCTCGCCCGCATCCAGAATCTGCTGGACACCCGGGGCGGCGACATCAAGGTGATCACCCGATCCCTGCTGCCGCAGTTCCAGGGCATCGGTGGAGCACTAATGAATTTCGATACGGCACAGATTCTTTCGAATGCACTATCGGGTATCCCGGAGGAGGGTGCGATCACACTGCATGTCACCATCCCCGACCACTAAGACCAATCCGACATTCTGAAAAGGAAACCATCATGTCCGTCATCGACACCGACAGTTTGATCGACAACGACGAAGTCACCGAGACCGACGATGCTGACGCCATTGACAAGGGCAACGCTGCGGGCGACGAGAAGTCAGAAGGCTTGCAATCCAAGCAATCCCGAAGCATCTCCATCTCGGTGCGTGCGGTCATCGTCGCGGTGGTGATCGCGGCCTTGGCTGCCGCGGCGGGAACCTTCGGGTGGCTGTACATGGGCGCCCACGACCAGCTCACCGCGCAGGCTCAAGATACCGCCAACCGTCAACACGCCGAGGACATCGCGGCGAGCTATGCGACCAATGCCGCACAGATGGACTACCAGGACTTCAGCGCATGGAAAGTCAAGCTGGTCAACGGCACAAGCCCCGAACTCAAGGACAAGCTCACCAAGGCGGCCAACTCGATGGAGCAGGTCCTGGCGCCGCTGCAGTGGAAGTCGAGCGCCAAGCCGCTCGCGACGAAAGTGCGGTCTAACGCCGGTGGCATCTACACCGTCGACTCGTTTGTCAGCGTCCTGACCAAGACCATGCAGGCACCCGAAGGACTGCAGTCCACCGCTACATACAGCGTCACGATCGACAGCCGCAACAACTGGCAGATCACCGATGTCGGCGGAATTGACTCGGCGCTGGGCAAGTAGAGCCCTACTGACCACCCTCCCCTCGTCCGGCGCCCGCCTAGGCGCCGGCGGAACCCAACGAGAGGCCACGATGCGAAACTCTGGCATAAATGCACTGGTGCGCCGGTTTGACCGCCGCGGCAGAACCAGATTGGCCGCTGCAGGCGCGGCGCTTTGTGCGGCTGCAACTCTCGCGAGCCCCGCCGGCGCCGACACGTCCAGCGACTACGATCCTGTCGCCCACTACGACCAGCCCAAACCGTTGCCTGCGGTGGACGTGGTCGCTAGCAGTTGGCAGCCCCAATTCCCCTTCCCGTACGACCAGTGGCAGCAGCAAGTCACCCCTGCGGACATCACCGCGGAACGGGAAATGTGCCAGTGGTACAACGCCCAATACGAGACGGTGCGTCACCAGATCGAGGGCCTCAACGACAACGTGGTACGCCACAACGGCGACTTCAACGCGCCCGACGTGGCGCCGAACGCCGAGATCGTGGCTGCCAATGTCGCGCAGTCTGCTGGCTTTCTCGCACCACGGGCGCAGGCGCTAACCCAGGCTTATGACCATGCGGGCGATATGTTCTACCCGATCTATCAAGGCGACGCGTTCTACGGCCTATGGCAACAGATGTCGAACCTGAGCAATGGCCTCGCGGCCAGACAGCCAACGTGGTTCACCGGGCCGTCATTTCACCTGATGCAGTTCTGGGGCAGCAAGATCCACCGCTCCCATATCTGCGGGTGAACGCGCCCAACGCCACGGCACGACCGCCAGCCAAACAGACCGACGACAAGCCTAGCCAGGAGAGCACCGTGTTGGCTTCACATTCAACGACGACGGTGATACCGCCCCGCCGCGAGCGGAAAGCATTTGGCGCCAAGATGATTACCGCACTCGTGCCGGCGATCGGACTCGCAGTGGGGCTCGCCGCACCCGCCACGGCCGACCCCGCACCCGAGATTGCACAGGTCATCGCCTCCGCACGCGGGGGAGTGTCCTGCGGGGCGTTGAACTACAACCCCACCGTGGAAAAGGCGGCGGACATCGTCAATCGTTCGACCCACACCTACCTCAATCACACCGCCGAGAACGTCCCCGCCGACAATCCGCATCCGGTCGCAATCGTGAAGGATCTCGGCATCAATACCGACAAAGTGTCCTCGTTGCAGGGTGCCGCGCACGGCCACAACGAGTCGAATGTGATCAAAGGCATTCTGTTGCAGGGCCGCAAAGACATACCTGATTGCACCTACACCGACTACGGCGTGAGCCTCCTGTACGAGCCCGACACTGATTTCACGATCGGCGTAGTCGTCCTGGTTGGGAAGTGAAGCGGGACATGACTATTCCGTTCCCGTCCCGGTTTGCAGCGATCGAAGGAGCGTCCGTGCGCCGCATCATGGCAACGATGGCCTGCGGTGTCGCGGCCTGGACGCCGGCACTAGTGTGCCCAACGACTGCATGGGCCGATGATTCGGTGACCTACGAGGTCGTCTCGGACGACATCCATACCGCCAACATCGAGTACCAGGACCTGACCGGCCGGGTCTCGGTACAACAGGTGCCACTCCCATGGCGTATCGATGCGGCAGTTCGTGGTGTTCGCAGTGAACCACCACAGGGAAGCCAGGTCCGCGCGGACTGGAGGCCAACCGCAGCGCCCACGCGATGGGTCTCGGTGCGCATCATCTATCACGGGAAAGTCATCTGCCAGAACACCCTGGACATCGGTGACGCCGCCTGCTACGGCATCACCCCGCGAATCACCTGACACAACAACATAACTCGACAATGACCGAAAGGAGACGACGAAACATGCACATTGACGACAATGCTCCGGCGCCTGGGCGCCCGATCCGCAGCCGACGGCTGACCGCGATCGGTCGTCTCGCAATCATGCTCGCCGTCGCGATCCTGGGACCCGCCCAGGCAACCGTCGCGCACGCCGACCCGGCACCGCCGGCAGCCGCGCCCGACCCGTACCCCGACATCAGGTACTACGACCAGCTCGACGCCGGCAATTTCGTGGTTCCAGGCGGAGTGTTCTTCATCGCGCCGACAGGACAAAACTGCGGCATCTGGGGCCGAGGCAGCTTCGGCTGTGCCGGTGACATCGCCGGCGCGCCGCCGGGCACCAACCACATCGGGTGGATCGACGGTGACCGAGCCGTCCACTACGACTGGTCCGTCGCAGTCAGATTCCCCGCCAGCCAGGCACAACAGCCGCTCCCACCGCGCAGCAAGATCACCCACCAAGGCACGACCTGCGCGGCCACGCCGGACGGCCGAACCTATTGCGAGCGTGGGGCGCTGCGTTTTGTCCTCGAGCCCACACGGACGTGGTTGTCGGCGCCGTGGACAGACCTCAGCTGGCAACAGTTGGGCCCGGCCTCCTGCAGCCCGCCAGGCGGCGGGCCCTGCTACAGCTGAACCCGCCGGTTGCCGTGAAGGGCGCGCTCCCCGGCCGCCACAGGCTCATGGCACATATCTACGAAGAAATCGAAAGGCACACAACGCTATGACAAGCAACACCGACAGAGCTCGCCGCTGGCTCGACGTGCTCGCCACCGGCGCCGTCGACGACTGGTACGGCCTCGTCCACGAAGACTTCAGCATGCATGCGCCGCTGATGCCCGGTGAGACCGAGACTCCCACCCACGGTAGGGAAGCCAACCGCACGCGCGTCGGGACGCTGTGGCAGGCATGGGAGACGTTCTGTTTCACTGATGTCGAAATCCACGGCGCAGCAGACGATCCCGCACTGGTCTTCGTCACCGCACGCTCGGAAGCCAAGACTGTGTGGGGTTCCCCTTATAGCAACAGCTACTTCATCCGTCTGCGATTCCGCGATGGCCAACTGACCGAGCATCTCGAGTTTATGGACCCACGACCGGTCCTGGAAGCCTTCGACGGCCACCTCTAGAAAGGAACGACACAATGTCACTTGCGGGAAAGATTGCCCTGGTCACCGGCGCCGCGAGCGGAATCGGCCACGCCGCCGCTGCGGCACTCGCCGCCGCGGGCGCCGAGGTCTACCTCGCAGACCTCAACGAACAGGGAGCCAAAGCGGCAGCCACGGCGCTCGGTGGGCAGGCCAAAGGCATCCACCTGGATGTGGCTGACGCCGACTCTTGGGCCGCGGCCGTCGCACAGGTGACTTCGCAATCAGGGGCTCTGTCGGTCCTGGTCAACAACGCCGGCATCTTCACCCCCGGCGGCCTCGAAGCCATCGGACAGAACGAGTTTCAGCGGACCTTCGACATCAACGCCCTCGGCGTGTTCCTCGGCATGCAGTCGGTTGTCGAGTCGATGAAAACCGCCGGCGGCGGGTCGATCGTCAATGTGTCATCGTCCGCTGGTTTGGTCGGGGTCAAGGATGCCATCGCCTACTCTGCCTCCAAGTGGGCTGTTCGCGGCCTGACGCGCAGCGCCGCATTGGATCTCGCGCCCTACTCCGTCCGGGTGAACTCTGTGCACCCCGGACTGATCGAAACACCGATCTTCGCCGGCTTCCCCCGCGAAGCGCTTGACGGTATGACTGCCGCCTTGCCGCAGCCACGACTCGGGCGCCCTGAAGAAGTTGCCGCGGTCATCGCCTTCCTGGCATCCGATGAGGCCAGCTTCTGCACCGGCGCCGAATACACCGTCGACGGCGGATACGCGTGCGCCTAATGGTTTGGCGCGCTGGTTTCCTCCCCGGTTCAAAAAACCTGGGAGGAAACCAGTCTCACCGTTATTCGCCAGCGAAGTCACTAATGACTGGCCACAAACCCCCGACGGGGCAACGACATTCTCGGCACGCCGGGCGCCGTGACTTGGAACCAGGTTCTGTAATGGAACCGCTGTGCGCGGGCAGCCACGCAGACCTGAAAGCTATTGAGCAGGTACTACGTTCGCTCGACAATAGTGTCCAGCAAGGGCGTCAGCCGGTAGTCGACCAGTCTGCGCATTGCCAGTCCTGTCGTAGTCTTCTCGACTCCGTCGATGTCGAGAATCTGCCCGGCGACGCGATAGAGATCATCAGCGTCACGGGCCACGATGTGGACAAGCAAGTCGGTGACACCGCTAAGACCATGCACCTCGACGACTTCCGGCACACCTCGGAGCGCATCAGCGATGCTGCCGAGCTTGCGTTGAGTCACGGCGACCAGAATGAACGCCGTCAACGGAAATCCCAACGCGGCCGGGTCGATTCGACGTTCGAACGACTGCAGCGTCCCGTCCGCCTCGAGCTTTGTCAGACGCGAATGCACCGTGTTGCGAGCAAGTTTCGTCGCTTCAGCCAAACCCACAACGGTGGCTCTCGGGTCGGCGGCCAGCGCCCGAAGGATTCTGGCGTCGATGTCGTCGACAACGTGGTGTGGTGTGGGCATTCTGCACAACTCCCAGGTGGTGATACGTGGCCTAGATGCGCATATTGTGCACCACGGGTGCCCTCTCTTGCATCAAATGTCGTTCAATGTTGTGCTTCGGTGAGCTGTCTGCCCACTGCCGGCACACGAACCAGGTGGGCGGATAGTTACCAATCCTCCCGCGTCGCATGCAAAACAGGCAGGCCGTCATGAATGCAATCGTTTCCGTTGGCTCTCCAGCACAATCCTCGAACCTCAGTGCCCTTGAGGTCGTCGAGAAGCGGGTGTTGTGGCTCGCAACTGCGATGGTCCACCACGCGAACCGGGTGCGGCCCAACACATCCGGACTGAAGGTGGGCGGACATCAGGCGTCGTGCGCCTCGATGGTCTCCATCATGACGGCCCTTTGGTTCGAACAGCTGCGTTCGGGGGACCGCGTCTCGGTCAAACCACACGCCTCGCCCGTACTGCACAGCTTGAACTACTTGCTGGGGCAATTGGACGAGAAGTACATGACCACCCTGCGCGAGTTCGGCGGAATTCAGTCCTACCCAAGCAGGTCGAAAGACCCCGACCCGGTCGACTACTCCACTGGCTCAGTGGGTATCGGCGCTACCGCGCCCGTCTGGGGGGCCATCGCCCGCCGCTTCGTCGACACGCACTACGGCACCGGCGGCACCGGTAGGCAGTACTCACTGGTCGGCGACGCGGAGCTCGACGAGGGCGCAGTGTGGGAAGCCATCATCGATCCAGGAATCGCCGACCTCGGGGAGATCGTGTGGATCGTCGACCTGAATCGCCAGTCGCTCGACCGCGTCGTCCCCAACATCGCAGCAGGCCGCCTAGAGAGCATGTTCGCTGCCGCGGACTGGCAGGTCATCACGGTGAAGTTCGGGCGCCTACTCGAATCGCTGTTCACCAAACCCGGCGGTGACGCGCTGCGGACCCGCATCCTGCAGATGCCCAACCCGGAATACCAGCGGTTGCTGCGCTGCAGCGCCGATGAGATCCGCCTTCGCTTGCCCGGCGAGGGCCCGGGAAGTGCCGACATCTCGGCGTTGGTGTCGACTCTCGACGACGCGACGTTGTCCGCTGCCGTTCGCAATCTCGGTGGACATGACCTCGCCGCGTTGAACAACGCGTTCGAGCAGATTGATGACACGCGCCCAACCGTGATCATCGCCTACACGATCAAAGGCTATGGATTGCCGACCGAGGGGCATCCGCAGAACCACTCTGCTCTGTTGAGTCGTGACGAATACGCCGCGCTGGCAGCGACTCTCGGTATGGACCCGCTGCACCCGTGGCAGCGATTCGACGACCATTCAGAGGAAGGCCAGTTGTGCGCTGCAACCGCAGAACGCCTGCGCCGCGAGCTGATTCCCTCGCTGACCCCACCGGCCGTGCCTACCGACATCGGCCGCACACCGAAAGGTTCGGCGACCACGCAGGCCGCACTCGGACGTGTGCTGCTGGATCTGACGCGCGAGGCGCCCGAGGCGGCAAGTCGGGTGGTTACCGTCAGTCCTGACGTCAGCTCGACGACCAACCTCGGCGGATGGGTCAA
Organism: Mycobacterium sp. SMC-18; assembly: GCF_045310895.1. NCBI lineage: Bacteria > Bacillati > Actinomycetota > Actinomycetes > Mycobacteriales > Mycobacteriaceae > Mycobacterium > Mycobacterium sp. SMC-18. Next base: position 7,354 of record NZ_JBJIAL010000055.1, on the reverse strand, counting down.
CAAGGTCGGTGTCTGGTCAGCTGCCGAACGCCACAACTGGTTCGCCGACGACGCTGAAACGATCATGCATTGGAACGAGCGACCCAGCGGGCAACACATGGAACTCGGCATCGCTGAGACAAACCTGGTGGGTCTCATCGGTGAGCTCGGTGCGACCTGGAGCCGTTGGGGGCAACCGCTATTCCCGATCGGTGTGCTGTACGACCCGTTCGTCGAACGCGCCCTGGAGCCATGGTCGTTCGGCATCTACGCCGGTGGCCAATCGATCCTGGTCGGGACTCCTTCCGGCGTGACACTCGCAGCCGAAGGCGGTGCACACCAGTCGATCAAGACCCCGTCGATCGGCATCGAACAGCCCGGATGCATCAGCTACGAACCCGCGTTCGCGCTCGACGTCGAGTGGACACTGTTGGCCAGCATCGCCCGATTGGGTCGCCCCGACGGAACGTCGGCATACCTACGGCTATCCACCCGCCCGGTCGACCAAACATTGGCCAATGTCCCCGCAGACCCCGCTGCCCGCGAACGCCGTCGTCAACAAGTCGTCGCCGGCGGGTACCCCTTGTTGCGCAGGGATTCTGCTCGCGTCACCATCGCCGCGATGGGCACTCTGGTCCCCGAAGCGATGGCTGCCGCGGAACGGCTCCACGAGGCCGGCGTGCCGGCCGATGTGGTGTGCGTGACCAGTCCCGGGCTGCTCTTCGAAGCACTGCAGGCCCGCCAAGGCCGCACACACGGTGAGACATGGATTCTCGATCAGCTGTTCCCCCAAGACCGTGCCACCCCATTGGTGACCGTTCTCGACGGCCATCCGCACACATTGGCGTTCCTGGCCAATATCCAACAAGTACGGGCTACCGCGCTCGGGGTGTCCAAGTTCGGACAGGTCGGCACCGTTGACGATGTGTATCGCTACCACGGCATAGACACGGACAGCATTGTCCGTGCGGCCCTTGACATCGCCCGCTAGTCCACCGCATCAGGTCAACGAGAAAAGACAACAATTCATGACGAGCACACAGCAAGACGTCGAGACCGTCGTCTACATGCCAGCACTGGGCGAAAGCGTCGAGGAGGGCACCGTCACCCGTTGGCTCAAGCAGCCTGGCGACCGAATCGACGAGGAGGAGCCACTTCTGGAGGTTGCCACCGACAAGGTGGACACCGAAGTGCCATCACCGTGCAGCGGCATCCTCGTCCGCCTCCTCGCCGAAGAGAACGACGTCGTCGCCGTCGGTGCCGAGCTTGCCGTCATCAGCACCGAGACCGCGGCCCCACCGGTCGCGGCTGCACCACAGCCCGTCATCGCGGTGCCGGCACCGGCACCAGTCGTCACGACAGCGCCACCGATTCCATCTGTCCCCCAAGATATTCCGCAGGCCGCGCCAACGACTGTTCCCGAACCCGCTCCGGTTGCCGTGAGCCAACTTCCCGTCGAATCCGCCGCGCCGAACAACGGCACACAACCGGTGGAGAAGTTGACCCGAATCCGCCGCACCATCGCTGCGCGCATGGTCGAATCGCTCAGCGTTTCTGCACAGCTGACGACCGTGCTCGAAGTTGACTTGAGCGCCGTCGCCAAACTCCGCAACGCGCACAGGTCTGACTTCCATGCACGAACCGGTGCCAAACTGTCTTTCCTGCCGTTCTTCACAAAAGCCGCGATCGCCGCGCTGCCCGAGCACCCGATGCTCAACGCGTCACTCAACGCTGACGTCACCGAAGTCACCTATCACAGCTCCTGCCACCTGGGAATTGCCGTGGACAGCCCGAAAGGCCTTATGGTTCCGGTCATTCGGAACGCCGACACCCTCAGCCTGGCGCGTATCGCTCAATCCATCGCCGACCTCGCGCAGAAGGTCAGGTCCGGAACCATCACACCAGACGAACTCAGCGGCGGCACCTTCACCATCACCAACACCGGTAGCCGCGGTGCCCTGTTTGACACACCGATCATCAACCAGCCGCAGACTGGCATCCTGGGAACCGGAGCCGTCGTCGAGCGCCTGGTGCCGATCCGCGACGAAGACAGTGCTCTGCGCATCGAGGCCAGGCCGTTCGCCTACATGTCCATCACATACGACCACCGCATTGTCGACGGTGCTGACGCGGCGCGCTACCTCAGCGCCGTGAAGAAGCATCTCGAATCCGGCTTCGCCGGTAGCGATCTGGAGGAATAGGGAGATGGAGCAGCGCGGCGCGTATCCCTCCTGCGCGATATCGATTGCGCAGAGACTTACGCCTCGCGCCTACGTTGAGCATGGAGAATGGTCGCCCCAGTCAGAACAGCAACATCTGCGCCGATCGGTGGTAATGCTGCTGCGCACGCTCATGGTTGCCATCCTGCTGGCGGCCTACTTGTGGGCGGCGGTCTGCGACAACTCCACATCCACGCCCCACGCCCCGTCAGGTCCGGCACGCGGTCACACGGTCAGTATCGCCCCGCTGCAGACCCCTACTCCACGCGGCGAATCACACAGCGAGGCGGCTGATTTCGAATTGCGTCCTGAACATGGGGCGTGACTAGTGCACCCGATTCCATCAGCAGAGGTGCGAACCCGAAAGTCGTTACCCCGTCGTGCAATCGCGCGTAGCGATCTGGGCGCCGCCAGTGGCGCCGGGAATTAGCCAATCGATGTTGGAAGGCGAAAAACCATGGGCATTGAAATCGATGTAACGGGGCTGAGCAAGTCCTTTGGGTCGTCGAAGATCTGGGAAGACGTCACGCTGACGATCCCGGCCGGTGAGGTCAGCGTCATGCTGGGCCCGTCCGGTACCGGTAAGTCGGTGTTCCTGAAGTCCCTGATCGGTCTGCTGCGTCCCGAGCGCGGTTCGATCGTGATCGATGGCACGGATATTCTGCAGTGTTCGGCCAAGGAGCTCTACGAGATCCGGACCCTGTTCGGTGTGCTGTTCCAGGATGGCGCGCTGTTCGGTTCGATGAACATCTACGACAACACGGCCTTCCCGCTGCGCGAGCACACCAAGAAGTCCGAGTCCGAGATCCGCAAGATCGTCATGGAGAAGCTGGACGTCGTGGGTATGCCCAACGATGGGCATAAGTTCCCGGGCGAAATCTCCGGTGGTATGCGCAAGCGTGCGGGTTTGGCGCGGGCGTTGGTGTTGGACCCGAAGATCATCCTGGTCGACGAGCCGGACTCGGGTCTGGACCCGGTCCGTACGGCGTACCTGTCGCAGCTGCTGATCGACATCAACGCCCAGATCGACGCGACCATTCTGATCGTCACGCACAACATCAATGTGGTGCGTACGGTGCCGGACAACATCGGCATGCTCTACCGCAAGCACCTGGTCATGTTCGGTCCCCGCGAGGTGCTGCTGACCAGTGAGGAGCCGGCGGTAAAGCAGTTCCTCAACGGTCGTCGTATCGGCCCCATCGGTATGTCCGAAGAGAAGGACGAAGCCACTGCGAAAGCCGAAGCCGCGGCAATCGAACTCGGTCACAGCCACGGTGGTGTCGACGAAGTCGAGGGCGTGCCACCGCAGATCGCTGTCACCCCGGGTATGCCGGTGCGCCAGGCGATCGCTCGTCGCCAGGCGCGCGTACGCGAGATTCTGCACACCCTGCCCCCGGCTGCGCAGGCCGCCATCCTGGAAGACCTCAACAACAACCCGGCTCCGAGCGAAGCCCTGACCTTACAGATCGCGCGATAGCCGCCATGCAACAGCAGCGGTAACTGACGTGTGTCTGGGGACCGTGTACCTATGAGCTTCGGATTCACCACGGTTGTGCCAACTGCCGCCGCCGCGGCAGTTGGGCCGCTCGCTACGCGGCCATAGCCTGGCAAATACTTGACCTGCTCAGCCTGGCCCTATATCGAAGACCAGGCTGAGCACGTGTACAGAAGGCCCCGACGCGCCGGACACGGGACCGCCATGTCATGGCAACGACTTTCAGTCCGGTGGGTGCTTCGAACGTCAACAACCGAATGTGATCTTCCCGGTGTGCGCATTGGTTTCAAGAAGCTGATGGGCCTCAGCGATGTCGGCTAAGGCGAAGCTCGAATCGAGCGTCGGCCGAATACCGTAGTCGGCCACCATGTTTAACATGCTCCGGAAATCGTCAGGGCTGCCGAGAGTAACCCCGAAGACCGATGCGTGGGAGAGATACAGGGTAGGTATGTCGACGAGCGCTGTGCGGCCACCGGTCGAACCGAAGACCGATATTCGCCCTCCAGTGCGTAGACACTGCAGTGCCTCAGGCAGATTCGAGCCAGCGCCGCTGAGGATGACGTCGACACCGCCTGAGGTGAATTCCTGAACTTGCTGTGGCCAGTCAGGATCCGGGTAAAGAAAGCCGGCGGTTGCCCCCGCCGTACGTGCAGCCTCGATCTTGTCGGGCGTCGACGAGGTGACCAGCACTCGTGCACCAGTCGCGGCGCCGAACTTGATGGCAAAGGTTGACACACCGCTGCCCGCACCGAGGATCAGTGCCGTCTCGCCCGGCCGTAGGCCTGTCCGAGTGAACATCGCGCGATAGGCAGTCAAGGCGGCGCAGGGTAGGGACGCAGCTTCGTGCCACGACAACTGGGGCGGTTTCGCATAGAGGTTCTGCTCGGGAACCGATATGTATTCGGCGTAGGTGCCGTCGGTTTCGTCGCCGATGACGGTGAGTCCTGAGCCAGGAAACGAAGCGCCTGGGGACCACCCCAGGCATGGGTAGATCACGACTTCGTCGCCGGTATCGGTCCGGACGCCGGCGCCGTCCATGCCCAAGATGCATGGCCGTGGCAGATCGCGGTCGCCGCGCCTGATGATGGCGTCGTGCCAATTCAGCGAACCGGCACGGAGAGCGACGACGACCTCGCCGGGCTGTGGTACTGGGTCCGGCACATTTTCGATGGAAAAGGCTTCCGGACCACCCCACTCGTGGACGACTGCGGCCCTCATGTGTGCGACCAGGCGGTTGTTTGACGATTCACGTGAGTGGCATCTCCAGAAACGGGCAATTGGGCGCACTGGCTGCGCGCTGCAGCAGCGCCATCGGTGACGATGACGGGCTGCAGCGCGCGTGCGCCGACATCAGAGGGGCTTGCCGGCAGAGAGGTCTGCGTTAGCCTTGGTGGCGAACTGTTCGAAAGTTGTCGGCTTGCGGCCCAGGAGCCACTCCAGCGTTTTCGAGTTGCCGATGAAGTCAAACTTGGAGTACCACCGCAAGATCGACTGCAGGATGTCCGCCTCGTGCTTGTGCTCACCGTTGATATCTGATGTGCCCCAAAGTACTTCAAGTAGATCAGCGGGTCTCTTGGACAGTACTGAGATGTCTTTGCCCATCACGCGAGACAGGATTCTGGCCATCTCGATGGGGTCGATCTTGTCGGGACCGGCCAACTCGTAGGACGCACAGAAATGTGCGGAGCCCTCGGTCAGCACTTTGACGGCAACGTCGGTGAGGTCGTCCAAGGCGATGTACGAGTGCTTGCGCGAGGTGTCGGTCCAGAAGCAGGGGAGCGCTCCCATCTGCATCACCGGCGCAACATGGACGTCCCACATCATGTAGTCGCATGGCTTGAGGATGGTGAAATCAACGCCGGACTCGATCAGTGCCTCTTCCTGATCGCGCTTGTAGCGGTGCTGCATGATATCGATGATCGTGTGCATCACCGAACTGAAGACCACGTGACGGGTACCGACGCGCTTGGCAGCCTCGATCATCGCGAAACCCATCTCGCGTTCGCGCGGGTGCGCACCAGGACTGATGTGATACACCGAGTCGCATCCGTCGAGTGCTTGGCTGTAGATGTTGGGGTCGCTGAGATCACCGACGAAGACTTCACTTGCCCCCAGCGACAACAGTTCGTCGTCGCGTCCGGCGGTACCGCGCGCGGCACGGATCGTCAGGCCTGCGGCGGCCAGCTTCGGCAGCAGCAGCTTGCCTTGATGGCCGAACGCCGCGGTAACCAGAACGGATGGCATGAGTTTGTCCTCCTAGGTTGGGATTTCGCGTCCGCCGTGTGAACGGCAGGTCTGAGAGCGGTGCGGCACGTCACACCGGGAATGTCACGCCCGTGAGCTCCTCGGAGACGATCGATAGGCTGTGTCGGCAGTGTCGCATCGGGATCATGGGGCGGCAGCGGATTGATCGTTGACAAGCGTTGTGCGACTGCGTCAGCGAGCTCTCGGGGATCGCCTTCGTACAGCACGGCGGTGTTGGCTGTGCGAAGGCGAAGGTAGCTGCTTGTCTACGGATGAATCGTAAAGTTGATGGTGATCAGTGCCGCGCACAGGACAACGACGTAGCCCTCGACGAGAATCCGGAGTCCGGCCTTGGCCTGCCTGACATCCATGAAATGATGTGCAACACAAAGGACTTTGATCATGGCGATTCCGATGATGATCGCGGCCGCTACGGTCTTGGAACCGTAGTTTTGTTCGACACCGACGATGTAGCCGCCGAAGGTCAAGGTCAACAGGGCCACCCAAGTAAGGGTCAGGCGTTTCTCGATATTCATGGCATCACTCGATGAGGTAGAACAAAGCGAACAGGACGATCCACAGCAAATCCACCATGTGCCAGAAGATTCCGAATGTCTCGATCGTTGCTGGCAGGTGGGGTGTCGGTTCGGGGCGCTGAGCCGTCTGGCGTATCCGACCTAACGCGGTCAGTCCGATAAGGACGTGCACCAGATGGATGCCGGTGAACATGAAGTAGTAGAGGTAGAACTGGCTGAACGTGATTGAATGGCCAGCTTGAAGCAGATGTGACCACTCGAGGGCTTTGATCGCCACGAACCCCACGCCACACAGAAAGGCTCCGTTGAGCAGCCGGACGACCTCTGAGTGTTCAGCCTTCTGGGATGTAGCCACTGCCTGCGCCACCAAGAGTGAACTGGTCAGTAGTAGAACGGTATTCAGTGCGCCGTAGGTGAGGTTGAGGGTCGAGTTCCCCGCCGCGAACGCGGCGGGATTGCGGCCGCGGACGTACATGAATGTGCCGAAGAACAGGGCGAACTCCGCCATGTCGCCCAAGACCAGAACCCAGATGCCGGCTTCTCCCGGGATGCGAGTCGACTTCTGTGCGGCGCGTGACGAAGTGATCGCGCTCAGTGCCGTCATGCGTTGATCCGTTCGGGTGCTGGGGCCATGGAAGCAAGTTGTGCGCCGTCGGGATCGGGCTCGGTGGCTTCCTCTGACTCTTCTTGGGCGATCGCCCGGAGCATCAATATTGAGAGGGCGATGATCCAAATGCCGAAGACGACGACGGGGACGTACCAAGTGAACAGTCCGTTCCACGCGAAGGGTCCGTCGTGGAAGAACAGAGCAATTGTCAATACCTGTGGATCGGGGTGTTTCAGGCGACCTCCGTTTCGGTGTGTTGATCGCCGTCTGACGG
>NZ_JBJIAL010000054.1:0-27140 GCF_045310895.1 Mycobacterium sp. SMC-18 | reverse complement strand
TTCGAGAGACCTCGACCTCTATCCCGGCAACGACGCGCCAACCACCTCTACACCCTCATCTGTGAAGAGCCGGATTCACTTCAGAAATTTGACGTGGCCGAGGTAATGCAGCGTTTGCCTACCAGGGCGTCGTTTCGCAATAATGCGGACAATCGCGAGCGGTGCCGGCGATCGATTACGACTTTCACCACACCCCGCCCGATTCCGGAAACCGGCCCCTAACACGCAGTTCACGCAACTATCGGATGACCCGTCCGTGTCGCCCGCCCGATTCAAGATCAAATTCGCGGCTTGCGCCGGAACCCCGCTGAAAATGGTGTGAATATTGTTGGTGAAGCAATAATTGAGATTGCTGTTGTGTACCTGGCGCAGTATCGACCGGCAGAATTTGATGCGCTCGGGCACGAACACGGACTGTTTTGTGCGATCGACCAGAATCGGCACCCCAAAAGGCTATCGTTTTTGCGAGAAAGAGCGGGAGGCACCCGCGACGCACCGATATCGATGAGCATTCTTTTCGTCAATCTCTGGACCTGAGCCTGATCTCCGAGGAAGGAGCGACGGATGTCCAAACGACTGGTGGTGTGCTGCGATGGCACCTGGAACACCCCCGACCAACACACCCGTGGGACGCCCAGCCCGACCAACGTCACCAAACTCGCATTGGCGATTGCACCTCGCGACCTGAAGGACCGCGAGCAGCGCATGTTCTACCACCGCGGCGTTGGGACCAGCCGGTACGAACGAATCCGCGGAGGTGCCTTCGGCCTCGGGCTGGCCCGCGATGTCCGCGACACGTACCACTTCCTGGTCGAAAACTACGACCCCGGCGACGAACTGTTCTTTTTCGGCTTCAGCCGAGGCGCCTTCACCGCCCGCAGCACCGCCGGGTTTGTCCGCAATTGCGGAATCCTGCGTCGCGAGTACGCCGACAAGATCGGCGAGGCGTACAGCTTCTATCGCGGGCGCAGCAGCACGAGCCACCCCCGGAGCATCGAGGCGACCCTGTTCCGCAGCTCGTACTCGCACGACCCGGACATCCACTTCATCGGCGTCTGGGACACCGTCGGCGCGCTCGGCATCCCGCTGAACGGGCTGCGCCTGGTCAACTTCTTCAACCGGCGCTTCCAGTTTCACGACACGGCGCTGAGCACCAAGGTCCACGGTGCGTTTCAGGCGCTGGCGATCGACGAGAAGCGAGGGCCCTTCCGGCCCGCGGTCTGGGAGCAGGCATCGGACGCACCCGAGACCCAGCGCGTCGAGCAGGTGTGGTTCGCCGGTGTGCACTGCGACATCGGTGGCGGCTACGACCCGCCCGGTCTCAGCGACATCACCCTGCCGTGGATGGTGGGGCGTGCACAGGAGTACGGCCTGCACTTCGAGCCCGGCGCCTTCGAGTATCGGGAGTGCGCGTACGCCCCACCACCGAATCCGACTGCGACCAGGGCCGACCGCACCTCGGTGCATCCGGACCCACTGCAACTTCCGCAGAACTCACGCACCTTGTTCTATCGGCTCATCCCGCCCTATATCCGTCCGATCGGCGCGACTGACTGGGACCGCGAAGCCATCGCCTCGACCGCGCTCGAACTCCATGAAGTGAAGCCGCACTACTACGAACCGAAAAATCTCGTCGCTTACATCGGCGGCCCGCACAACACGGAGAAGATCGGGGTGCCGACAGGGTGGCGACCTCCGATCGAACCGCCCGAATAATCCTGACCGCAGGCGTGTCTCGCCGCGACGTCGCTCAGCCGAGCAAGGCTCCGATGGCGCTCTCACGCAGATGGGCCAGCAGTGCGCCGGGGCCATCGAAGACCTCAGCCATTCCGGCGGCACGTAATTCATCGCCGCCCACTCCACCGGTCAGGAGACCGATCGACGTGACCCCCGCCCGCGCACATGCCTGCGCGTCCCAGACCGCGTCCCCCACAAACACCGCCTGCGCCGGACCGACGCCGGCCTTGTCGAGTGCCACCTCGATGATGTCGGGCTCAGGCTTGGCCGTATCCACGTCGCCGGACATGGTGACCGCCGAGACCACGTCGTCACAGTCGAGGACCCCGCGCGTCAGCTCCAGCTCGTCCTCAGGCGCCGACGTGGCCAGGACGACCTGCAGACCCCGATCAGCGACTCCGTGCAAGAGCTCGCGTGCGCCCGGCAACGGCCGCATCAGTCCCGCGGACTCGCGGTAGTAGCGGCTGTGCAGCTTCTTGAGTCGTTCCTCGGTTTCATCGGACACATCGGGACACAAGTCGTGGACCAGCGACGTCCCATCCATTCCGATGCACCGGTGCACGCGCCATGCCTGCACCAACAGGTCTTCGTCGGCGAATGCGCGCAGCCACGCATGTACGTGCAGATAGTTCGTATCCACCAACGTGCCGTCGACGTCGAACAAGACTGCTGGGTGTGCCGTCATACCCTCGGGAGTACCCCCGATCAGCGCGTCCTACGCCAACCCGGATGATCGGCGTCGACGCACGTCTTACCCGACGGCCGCCGGTCCGCGAATCGCCGTGGTAGTACCGCGATTACGCCGGTTGACTAGTTGACCCCGGCAGCCTGAGCTGTCGGTTGCGCCGGCTTGGCCGTGCCCCCGACCCGGCTCGCCACGTAGTCCGCGGCGCTGTCGGTGAGCCCCCGCGCCTGGTATGCACCGTGGGCACCCTGGTCGCCGCCGGTCGGCGAGCACACCGGATCCTCCGGGATGCAGATGTCATCGGTCTTGCCGACGTAGCGCGGACCGACGGTGATCGGCGGCGCGCCGGTGTAGATCATCTGCAGGAAGCCGCTGGACGGCTTTCCGAAGAGGACCACCCCGGCCACGCGATCGGCCACCGAAGCCGGCATCGGCCCGCTCAGCCCGGGCGGCAACGTGAAGCCCTGCGGCACGCTGTCCTCGGTGATGTACGCCGCGACCGCCGCGCCCTGCGAGTAGCCACCGAGCACGACCTTGGTGTTCGGGCAGGCGCTCGCGGTCGCCATGACCTTGTTCTTCGCGTCGATCACGCCGTCGGCGGCGGTCGCGAAATCAAGGGACGCAGGGTAATTGACGGCGTAGACGTCCACCGACTTCCCCGGCGTCCGGGCGCGGAGCGCATCCACGAACGCCTGCCCGACACCACCCACACCGGCGGGCTCGAAGGTGCCACGGGCGAATACCACCTGTACGTCCGGGCACGCCTCCGCAGCGGCACTGCCGGACCCGGCGACGCCTGCGGCAACGCCCGCGCTTGACAAGACGACTGCCGCACAGGCAGTAACCCATCGATTATTTCGGTTCATCTAGACCGCCCCAACTCGACCTGAAACCCGTAACGGGACAGACACTGGCCCCGGTTCTCCCATTTACTGTCTACCCGATCTGGATTGGTCAAACCACCCACCGCAGGTGATCCACCTCACGCGCATGACGGTCGGCGCCGCGAAATCGACTGTCGTGAAGCCGAACTCATCAACTGCATCAGACGGACGCCATGTCGGATTCGCGTGGGATCGGCTTCGGCCACGGCTGCGGAATCGGGCGCTGACGCACGCGCTGCGGCCACCAGAACCAGCGTCCGAGCAGGCTGGCGATCGACGGCGTCATCAGTGACCGCACCACGAGGGTGTCGAACAGCAGACCCAGACCGATGGTCGTGCCGACCTGGCCGATGATGATCAGCTTGCTGACCGACATGGACATCATGGTGAAGGCGAACACCAGGCCCGCCGAGGTGACCACCGAACCGGTGCCCACCATGGCGCGGATGATGCCGGTGTTCAGCCCGGCGTGGATCTCTTCCTTGATCCGGGAGACCAGCAGCAGGTTGTAGTCCGCACCCACCGCCAGCAGCACGATGACCGACATCGGCAACACCATCCAGTGCAACGGAATACCCACGATGTGCTGCCACAGCAGTACCGACAGACCGAAGGCCGAGGCCAGGCTGAGTACCACGGTGCCGACGATCACCGCCGATGCGACGACCGCACGGGTGAGGACCAACATGATGATGAAGATCAGGATCAGCGCCGCAGCCGCGACGATCATCAGGTCGTAATCGGCACCGATCTGCATGTCGTTGTACATGGCTGCGCTACCGCCGAGGTAGATCGAGGAGCCCTCGAGGGGCGTGCCCTTGATCGCGTCGGCCGCGGCGACCTTAAGCGGTTCGATGCGCGAGGTGCCCTCCTGCGTCAACGGGTTGCCCTGGTGAATGATGGTGAACCGCACCGCATGGCCGTCCGGCGACATGAACAGCTTGAGGCCGCGCTGGAAATCTGCGGTCTCGAAGGCTTCCGGCGGCAGGTAGAACGAATCGTCGTTCTTGGCCGCGTCGAACGCCTCGCTCATTGCGGTGCCGGTCTTCTGCATCGCGATGGTCTGGTCCTGCTGCGCCTTCTGCATCTGGTACTGGTTCAGCAGCACCTGCTTCTGGTGCTTCATCGACGCGATCTGCTTCGGCATCGTCGCGACCATCTTGGGCATGAGGTCGGCCATGCGCTGCATGTCGGGAACGATGGCCTGGAAGTCATCGGACATCAGGCTGATGCCGTCGATGCTCTCGAAGACCGACCGCATGGACCAGCACACCGGGATGTCGAAGCAGTGCGGCTCCCAGTAGAAGTAGTTGCGCATGGGCCGGAAGAAATCATCGAAGTCGGACAGGTGATCTCGAGTGTCACCCATGTCATCCGAGGTGGTCTTCATCTTGTCGGCCATGCGCTGCGAGACCGCCGCCAGATCTTTCTGGACGCTCATCATCTCGGTCATGGCGTCGATGCTGTTCTGCAGATCGTCGGCCTGCGAGAGCAGATTGTCCAGGTTGGTCTGCATGTAGTCGTTGTTCATGAGCTGCGTGGAGCCGCTCTGTCCGACCGTGTACGGGATCGTCGAGTGCTTGATCGGGTCACCGTCAGGTCGGGTGATGGTCTGCACCTGGGCAATTCCGTGCACGTTCTTGAGCGCCTTGGCGATCTTGTCGATCACCAGGAAGTCCGCCGGGTTCCGCATATCGTGATCGGACTCGACCATCATCAGATCCGGATTCATCTTCGCCTGCGAAAAGTGCCGGAACGCAGCGTCATAGCCGACGTTGGCGGGGATGTCCTTGGGCAGGTAGATCCGGTCGTCGTAGATGGTGTGATAGCCCGGCAGCGCGATCAGGCCCACCAGTGCCGCCACCACGGCGCCGACCAGGATGGCACCGGGCCAGCGCACCGTCGCGGTGCCGACCCGATGCCAGCCGGCGGTGCGCGTGTTCTTTCGGGGCTCGAGGACCCGGCGGAAGCGGGTTGCGACCGAGATCACCGCGGGCCCCAGGGTCAGCGCCATCGCAACCACCATCACCATGCCGATGGCCAGCGGGAAGCCCATGGTCTGGAAGTACGGCAACCGTGTGAAGTGCAGGCACAAGGTGGCGCCGGCAATGGTCAGGCCCGAGGCCAGCACCACATGCGCGGTGCCGTGAAACATGGTGTAGTAGGCCGATTCTCGGTCCTCGCCGACACGTCGCGCTTCCTGATAACGCCCGATCAGGAAGATGACGTAGTCCGTCGCGGCGGCGATCGCCAGCGTCACCAGCAGGTTGGTGGCGAAGGTGGTCAGCCCAAAAACGTTGTGGTAGCCCAGAAATGCCACCAGACCGCGCGCCCCGGAGAGTTCGAGCACCACCATCACCAGCACGAGCAAGGTCGCGATGACGGATCGGTAGACCAAGAGCAGCATGACCGCGATGACGCCGAAGGTCACCAGTTCGATGAGCTCCATGCTCTTGTCGCCGACGACGTTCTGATCGGTGCTGGTCGCCGCCGGACCGGTCACGTAGGCCTTCACCCCTGGCGGAGCAGGGCTTTCGGTGGCGATGTGGCGCACCGCGGCGACCGACTCGTTGGCCAGCGTCTCACCCTGGTCGCCGGCGATGTAGACCTGCACGTAGGCCGCTTTGCCGTCGCGACTCTGAGCGCCCTTGGCGGTCAGCGTGTCGCCCCAGAAGTCCTGGACGTGCTGCACGTGGGTGGTGTCGGCGCGCAGATCGCTGACCATCTTGTCGTAGAACGCGTGCGCGTCGGCCCCCAGCGGACGATCGCCTTCGAGAACGATCATCACCGAACTGCTGGTGGTGTACTCGTCGAACACCTTGCCGACACTTTTGGTGGCGATCATCGAGGGCGCGTCATTCGGGCTCATGGACACCGCGCGCAGCTTGCCGACTTCCTCGAGTTGCGGGACGACGGTGTTCAGCGCGGCGATGACCCCGATCCACGCCAGGATGATGAGCACCGCGAACCGGCGGATGAACCGCGGTATCCCCTTGTGCCCCTTGTTCTCCGCCACCGGGATGGCGTCGGTCTGGGCCTCGTCGGCCGGCGCGCTCATGCGGCCTTCACAAAGCAGAAGGTTTCGGCGTTCATACCGGTGGCGGTCCTCTCTTCTTTGACCACGTCATCCACACTGACCCGGCAGCTGATGCTGTTGCCGTCGCCCTGGGCCAGGATGTTGGGCTGTACAGAAGGCAAGGTGGTCGACAGCGTCAACGTCCACGGCAAAGACACCCCCGCGGCGCGCTGCGGCTTGCCTTCGAGGTCCATGTAGTTGATGGTGGCCGTGCTACCCGTGCCGTAGATCTCGTACTTGACGAACTTGGGGTTGAAGTCCTCGGCGTTGTCCGAGCTCTTCTCGGTGATCACGACGGGATTCGACCCGAACACCTGTCGCACATTCGACACGATCACCACGCCGCCGGCGACCGCGACGATCACCAGGAGCGGTAGCCATGCCCGCCGAAACACTCTTGTCATCGCTGCCTTCTCCAGAAGTTGCCGACCGCGCGGTCGTCGGGCATGGGCAGGCACACCGCCGTTGATGCGCCCCCGGACATCTAGCTAGGTAACCTAACGGAAAAAGTGGATAGAGTCCATCCATTTAAATGTCGTCTTCGTTACAACCTGGCGCGGGCCCGCCGCATTCCTGCCACGCGCAGGCAAATCTGATTCCCGCCGGAAAACCCTTGGTCAGCAGCGAAATTCAGACGAAAATCACTCAGCTGTTGGAGGCGAAGTCCCAGACCTGCATGTTGCCGGCGGGATAGCCCATGCAGACGTCGGTCGCCTTGGCGACCACGCCCTTGTTGTTGAAGAAAATCTTGGCCCAGTTGCCCCAGTGGGTGGCCACCTGCTCGTAGTAGACGTTGGTGGCGGTGTCCTCGGAGTACTGCCGGCGGCCGACCGGGTCCAGAGAGAAGAACCAGTGGATGCGGTCCTGCGCCATCTGCTGGATATCGGCGGGGCGATTGTTCCGGTCGATCATGTAGCGCTGGTAGTACACCGGGCTGGTGTCACGCACCGCCTGTAGGTACTGCTCGGCATCGCAGGTGGTGGTGATGATGCGGCGCGGGATCGGGTAGTCGTCGGTCGCGTCGGCACCGGCCGGCGCGGCAAGGGGCAGCGCGGTCGCCGCCAGGCCGACCACCACGGCGGCCAATCCGATACGGAACGATCGAAGCGTCATGCGCGAGCTCCTGTCTGCGGCCGCTGCGCGGCGGCTTCCAGCACCGACCGTTTGCCCGGGCAATAGAAATCTATTGCGGCACTGAGGAATTGCCAGTTCTGTTGAGTGGCGTTCTGCCGCGACAGGTTGGTGGCGACGAACTTGGCCGACTGATAAGCGTCGTGGTCGACGTTGTTACTCAGCCGCTGGCACGCGATCTTCCCCAGCCAGGCGTTGTAGTCCTTCGGGCCGTAGATGCCGTAGGTGTGCAACTGGTTCGCGAAGTCGGTGTCGGGATCGGCATGCGCAGGTCCGGAACCGGACACCGCCACGACGATTCCGACAGCGGCGGCGGCCAACACAGGTACGGCCCGGTGGTGTCGTGTCATGCGGCGCGCCTCCCGATCGCGGATCACCACGATCGTCCAGCCGGTCGCAGCGTCCGGCCTGAAACTATTCCGGTAAGTGGATGAAGTCAATCCACTTACCGCCATGGTGTCCCGGATTACACTGCGGGGGTGATGGCCCGTCCGACCACAGATCGACCGTTGCGCAAGGATGCCGTGCGCAACCGGCAGCGCGTGATCGACGCGGCCCGCGACCTGTTCGCGACACAAGGCCTCAGCGCCACACTCAACGAGGTGGCGCACCACGGCGGAATCGGCGTCGGCACGGTGTATCGCCGGTTCTCCACCAAGGACGAGCTGATCGAGGCCATCTTCGAGGACGCGATCGACGAGGTCGCCGCCATGGCCGACACGGCATTGGAATTCGAGGACTCTTGGGCAGGATTCACGTGGTTCGTCGAACAGATGGGGCAGCAGACGGCCACCGATCGCGGCCTGCGGGAAATCCTGTACGGCAAGGGCGGTGGGGGCAACCGGGTGGAAGCGGCGCGCACCCGCCTGGTCCCGAAGCTCGCGAAACTTGTTGAGCGGGCCCAAAATGACGGCTATTTGCGCCCTGGCATCTCCGAAAGTGACATGCCGATCCTGGGCCTGTTGGCAGGGACGGTCAGTGAATTCGCCGGGCACGTCGACGCCGACCTGTGGCGTCGGTACGTGGCCATCTTCCTCGACGGTCTGCGCGCTCGCGATGGACAGGACCCGCTGCCGGTCGATGCCCTTGACGAGGACCAGGCCGCTATCGCCATGACCACCTCACCGCCGGGATCGTGCTTCAGCAAGGAGTAGCGGCCCGCGGGCTACAGAGACCAGTCGCGGTTTTGTTTTGAGGCGGCTGGTGGCCGGACGTGCCGCCGGGGAAACTCGAGACATGCGCGGCGCCGAACCTCTGCTGACACCCATGCTCATCATCGTCTGCGTCGTGATGGCCGTCGTGGCGGCCGCGGTGAACCGCTTGGCGCTCAACGGATCCGTGTGGGAGGCGCCGAGCGCCGCGGCGCGGGCAGCACTTCAGCTGGCTGCGGTATCGACCGTGCTCGCCGTCGCATTGCAGCGGATGTGGTCGTCGATGCTGGTTCTCTTGCTGATGTTCATCGTCGCCTCGATCACTGCCGCTCGTCGCAGTCAGGCACAGCGCGGGGCCTGGTGGCTGACCGTCGCCCTCGCCGCCGGCATGGTCATGGTGATTCCGCTACTGACACTCAGCGGTGTGGTGCCGTTCAACGGTGTCGCGGTGGTGCCGGTGTTCGGCATCGTGCTGGGCGGAACGATGACCGCATCGGCGGTGGCGGCGCGGCGTGCACTCGATGCGCTGACGCAGCGCGCCGGCGAGGTCGAAGCGGCTCTCGGTCTCGGTATGTCAGAACGTTTCTCGCGGATGTCGGTCATCGAGCGGCCACTGTCGGACGCCCTGCTGCCCAACCTCGATCAAACCCGCACCGCCGGACTCGTCACTCTTCCCGGCGCATTCGTCGGGGTGCTGCTGGCGACCGGCTCGGCCGCACAGGCGGCGGCGGTTCAGGTCCTGGTACTCGTCTCACTCTTGCTCGCGCAGGTCTGCGGCGTCGCAGTCGTCGGGGAACTCGTGGTCCGAGGCAAGATCGCCCGGTCGAACGACGCGATCGCGCCGCCTCGCAGCGCGGGCCCCGTCGTCGCTCTTGCCCGCAGACTCGGGGCGGGCAGGCCGGAACCCTCCACAACAGGACCATAGTCAGGCGGGTTCAGCGGCGCCCGAGACCTGCAGGGGTGGCTCGTAGCGACCTGTACACCGTTTTACCGGTTCGTTAGTTACGGTGATGACGTGCTGAGAGCCCTCAACGAGCTTGTCGACAGGGTGACGCGCACCCTGATGGCCGTCGACGCGGACAACTACGTGGCCGCCAGCGAGCAGGCACTGACCGACGTGGCAGCGCATTTCGGTTTGGATGTGGCGTTTCTGCGGCACAACGATCACACCATCGGCGCGACGATCCTGATCGCTCAATGGCCGATCAGGACCTATATCCCCGACCCGGATCCGATCGGAACCGTCTACTTCAAGGATGCCGATCCGGTCTTCGCGATGGCCGAACATGTCGCAGAACCGGTGATCCTGCGGCCGGCGGCCGAGCCGGACGAATTCCAGCAGCGCATCGAGGAAGGCACCACCGTGCCGGTCATCTCGATGGCTGCCGTGCCGATGAACGTCACCGACACGGCGGAACCAGATTGCTTCACCACAACCGGCACACTGGGCTTCATCAAATACGGCGACCGGCAATGGCTGGACGAGGAGATCACCGCGCTCAAGGTCATCGCCACGATGTTCGCCCACGTCAAGGTGCGGGTGGAAACACTCGCATCGATCAAACACCTTGCCGAGCATGATGACCTGACCGGATTGCGCAACCGCCGAAGCCTGCTCGACCATCTCGATCAACGACTCGCATCGGGTGAGCCTGCCCCTGTCGCGGCGCTGTACATCGACCCCGACCAACTCAAAGCCGTCAACGATCTGCTGGGCCACGAGACCGGTGATCAGGTTCTCGTCGAGCTCACCCAGCGGTTGAGCGAGTACGCGGCCGGCGAGGCGTTCTTGGCTCGCCTCGGTGGGGACGAGATCGTCGCGGTGCTCAACGCGCCCACATCACTCGCCGATGCCCAGGCCTACGCCGAACGGCTGCGCGAGACGCTGGCCGCGCGACTGATGCTGGGTTCGTCGTACATCAGGCACCGGGTGAGTATCGGTGTGGCCGTGGGGATTCCAGGAGCCGATTCGGTGTCGGACCTGCTCCGGTATGCCGAGCACGCGTTGACCGCCGCCAAGGCCGCGGGTGGCAATACCGTGATCGCGTTCAGCGACGAACTCGCGGCGCAGTTCTCGTTCCAGACCGACGTCGAAGTGCATCTGCAGGACTGCATCGACAACGGCGCGTTGTTCCTCTACTACCAGCCCGAGGTCGATTTGCGCAGTGGCGAACTCGTGGCGATGGAAGCGGTGGTGCGATGGAATCACCCGACCCGCGGACTACTGCTGCGTGAGGAGTTCATGCCAACGGCCGAGGCCACCAACTTCGGCGGTGCTGTGGGGCGCGAGGTGTTGCGGATGGCATGCGAGCAGTTTCGACGTTGGCGAGCTGAGGGTTTGGCCCAGAACGTGATGCTCCGGGTGAAGCTGTCACCCGCCCAGGTGCTGACTGCCGGGTTCACCGAACATCTCGCCGCGACGCTCGCGCAGTTCGAGGTTCCGGCGGGTTCGCTGTGCTTGGAGCTGCCCGAGGACCTGTTGGTCACCGAGGCTCAACTGTGCGGCCAAATCCTGTTGGAACTGAAGCAGATCGGGGTTCAGCTGGCGTTGGACAACTTCGGCACCGGGTACAGCTTTCTGCCCAGTTTGAAAGAGCTGCCCATTGATTCGTTGAAGGTCGGCCGCGGGTTTGTCCAGACGCTCGACCATGACGACGAGAACGCCTTGTTCGTCCAGTCGATCGCTCTCCTGGCCGACGCGTTCGGGCTCGAACTGACCGCCGACGGGCTGGAGACCGAGTCCGCGGCGCAAAAACTCATCGCCATGGGTTACCGTCGCGCGCAAGGGCTTCTGGTGTCCGGTCCGGTCGACGCGGACACCATGGGGCAGCTCCTGGCGGCGCCGGTGCTGCGCACCCCGGCGCCGTGATTGCCCGGTCAGACTTTCCGAGCGGTCAGCAGCAATGCCGGTAGGTGCACGCGGCCGGCGTCGTCGACCGGGAAGTTGTGGGGCGGCAACCCGGGGATGTCGGGGAGTTTGACAGCCACGAACGACGCCTGCGTCGCCACGTCGGACCAGTGCGCCGCGACGGCGTCGCGGACTTCGGCTTCGGTCACCTGGTTCGGGATCGGGCACGGCGAATCGGCAGGCAACGCGTCCTTGGTGAACACCAGCAGGTACAGCACGGCACCAGCAGCGGCGGCCTCATGGATACCCCGCAGGTAGTCGTCGCGCGCTTCGACGGGCAGTGAGTGGAACAGGGTGCAGTCGATGACGGTGTTGAACTGCTGGGTGAGGCCGAGGGCACCGATATCGCGGAGATCGCCCTGCAGGAATCGGGCCGTGGTCAGGCCGCGGTCGGCTGCCGCAGCAGCGGCCTGCTCGATCGCGACCGTCGACAGGTCGATGCCGGTGACCTCGAAGCCCCGCTCCGCCAGGGCGAGCGCGACATCGCCCACGCCGCACCCGGCGTCGAGGACGGGTCCGGTGACTTTGCCGGCGTCGATGAGAGCGAGGATTTCCGGCTGCGGTGCGCCGATGTTCCATGGCGGCGGTCCCATGAAGATTTCGTGGCGGTATGCGGCGTCCCAGTCCATCACTTCGCTCATGGTGACCAAGAGTAGTTGGGTGTGCTGCCAACTCCCCGTCAGTCGCGCAGCACGACGCGCTCGTCGCTGCGCCGGCTGGTCACCGCCGGCGGCGCCGCGACGGTGAGTCGCAGGATCAGCGCGATCCTCTCGTCCGCGTCGATGCCGGCGAGGTCGACGAATTGGCGTTGCAGAATCCCGAGTTCGCCGGCGAAGCGAGCGGAAAGCTTGGTGAGATCGGCCGTATCGTGGGCGAACAGCCAGACCGGCGAGATCGGCTGTACGGCCAGGCCGCGCTGCTGCGCATGCACCCACACCGCCTCCGCGGCCGAGCCGCCCGCGGCATAGTCGCGCAGTGCACCACCGGTGACGGTGACGATCGCCAGAGCCGAACTGGCGTGCACCCGGCCGCGCATGTCGTCACCCAGTGCTTCACCGGCGTTCCAGTCGGCCAGTTGAGCCATGACTTCCGGCCGGCGCAGCAGCTCGAGCATGACCAGCCCGCCATCGCCCAGTCCGAGGCTGTGCACGTCGATCCCGGCGTCCGGATCGGGATCGCCGGGCCAGCGCAGCTCGGCGATCATCTCCTGATGCAGGTGGGGGGTCAGGAACCTGATCCGGTCGGAAGCGCCCAAAATCTCTGCCGCTGCGGCGATCTCGCCTGGCGCGGTGATGAGTCGCAGCCGCCCGCCTTCGCATTCGGCAGCAGCCGACAATGCCCCGGCAACCTCGTCGGCCAGGGGCGTGGGAGTGCCTTTGTCGCGGTTGGTTTCGCGCGCGAGCACCGCGCCGTACAGGTCGGCGAGGTCCGGGTTGCCGCCCTTGCCGTACCAGAGTGTCGCGTGCAGCGGTGACCACGACCCGTGGGCCGGCTCGTCGACGGTTACCGGGCCGAGGATGCCGTGGTGGGCGGCGGCAACCCGAGCATTGAACACCGCGGCGCCGACGGCGACGGCGCTCCCCCGGAATCCGACATCGATGGTCGGGCTGTATTGCGGGGCAAGGCAGATCGCGATCTCATCTTCGCCGGCCTCGATCAACCAGGGCTGAACATTGCCGCCCGACGGCGCGCGCATCGCGGCGATCGCAACCTGGCCGGTGAGGCTGGTGGCGGAGAGCGGCTCGTGCGCGGGCGTGGTGGGCCGCGGCGCGCCCATCGACGGCTCGGCGAGTTGGTCCAGCGATGACCCGATGTCGATGCGGCCGCGCCCCGAGCGCAGTTCCTCGCCAAGTCCGATACGCCGCACCGCCTCGGCTATCGCAGACGCCCCGATGATGACCTCCGAGGCCACCTGCGGCCAGGTGGCCAAGGTCCGGTCGAGTTCGATGAGCGACGCCGCGGTGCGCGGTGAGAGCTTTTCGGCTTCGAGGTGGCGCAGGATGTGTGCCACCTTCTCCTTGCTGCTCATGCCGGGCAGCAGGCCGATGTCGAGCGGGCCGAGCAGGCCATGGAGGATCGGGCGGTCAGGTTCGTCGTCGAAACGTTCGACGTCGATGATGCCGCGGTCGCTGGTGGCCATCAGCACCGGGATGCGTCGATGCCGGGCGGCCACCCGCGCGACGGCCTTGATGTCGAGCGAATCGCATTCTTCGACAAAGACATTGAGCCCGTCGACGAAGTCATCGACGGTCTCGGTGGTCAGGCCCTGATGGAATACCTCGACCGGTAGGTACGGGTCGAGTTCGGCGATGCGGCGCGCCGTGGCGACAGCCTTGTTGAGTCCGAGGTCGAACACGGTGGCCGGTATCCGATTCAGGTTCGAGAGCTCGACGCGGTCGAAGTCGGCCAGACGCAGTCGCCCGCACAAGCCTTGGGTGGCCAGGGTGTGGGCGATGACATGCCCGACGCTCAGGCCCGCCACACCGACAGTGAGTTCGGCCAGTCGGGTCTGCTCCCCCGTGGTGATGCTGTTGCGATTGCGGTCGAGGCGCAGTGCCTTGAAGCCGGCCGGACCCAGGATCGAGACGAGGGTCCGTCGCCACGGGTACCAGACCCAACGGGCCGGTTCGTCCAGGAGTGCGGCAGCGGGTTGGGGGCGCAATCGGCGTAGGTTGTCCAACTCGGGCCCGTAGTGGTCGAGGACCTGGACGTGCGGGTCCGACCGGAGAAGATCGAGTGTGGTCGCGGCTGCCGGATTGGCCGGGTCCAGAATTTGTGGGCGATATTCGTTCGGATCAGTTGGTTGCACTATTCGGCTCCAAGTTCTGTGCATTGCCTGGCTGCGCCATTCGGGCCGTCTGTACGCTGCGGAATGGGCCTGGGGGGCAGTTCGTCAGTGTCGCCGACCAGCCACAGGAGAAACCCGTTGATGTGGGCGCTCAGGCACGAATCCACTTCTGCTGCAGCGGCTATCGCGCGTTTGCGCAGCGCCTCGTCGGCGCGGTAAATGCCGGCGGGCACTCGGTGCTGGCTCGGCATTTCCTCACTATCGCATAGGTGGATATCCACCGTCGAGACTGATAACGTCGGCCCGTAGAAATACGGGGCGTGGCCAGGGGGAATGAATATGCGCGCTGCGGCGGCGACAATCTCGATTGACGACAGCGTCACGGATTAACGCAACATGGTCGACCAATCACGCCCGGACGTCGCGTCACTACCGCTACCACCGGTGAATCCGCTGCCTCGCAAACAACGTCTCGCCGCGTGCCGTTCCTTCCACACCGGCACCGATGTCCTGCGCGACGCCGGCGGCCCGGTCACCCGCTTCACCCTCGCGCCGAAGTGGCTGATGCCTCCCCTGGTCGTCGTCACCTCCCCGCAGGGCATCCGGGACACCGTCACCTGCCACGACGGCTCGATCGACAAGACCAGCGACGTCAGCCAGGAGCTCGAGCGCATCATCGGCGCCAACCTGTTCGTCGTCGACCATGAGCACTGGCTGCCGCGCCGACGCACGATCCAGCCCGTGTTCACCAAGCAATCGGTCGCCGAGTTCGGTGGCCACATGTCCGAGGCGGCCGAAATGGTCTGCGCCAGTTGGGACGACGGCGCCGAGATCGACTTGGACGCCGCGGCCCGACGGGTCACGATGCGCGCACTCGGCCAGAGCGTGTTCGGGGTCGACCTGAGCGATCATGCCGAGTCGATCGACGCACCGATGCGCGTGGCCGTCTCCTATGCGGTGTCTCGGGCGATCAACCCGGTGAGCTTGCCGCGCTGGGTTCCCACCCGGGCGCGCCGGCGTGCGTACGCGGCGGCAGCGACGATCCGCAAACTCGCGCTGGATGTGGTGAAGGCATGCCGGGCCGATCCTGAGATGAACGCGCCTCTGGTGCAACAGTTGATCGCGGCGAAAGATCCCGACACGGGTAAGCCGTTGTCGGACTTGGACATTGCCAACGAGCTGCTGATCTTCATGTTCGCCGGCCAGGACACGACCGCGACCACGATCGCGTACGCACTGTGGGCGCTGGGCCGTAACCCGGAGATGCAGGACCGTGTCCGTCAGGAGGCGTCCCGATTCGGCGACCGCGAACTGACTCCCGATGATGTTGCCGGCTTGGGATACACCATCCAGGTGCTCAAAGAGTCGATGCGGTTGTGTCCGCCCGGGGCAACAGGTTCACGGATGGCCACTCGCGATGTCGCCGTGGCCGGGTACCGGATTCCGGCCGGCACGATGATCGTCATGGGCCGCATGTCTGTGCACCGTGACCCCAGCCTGTGGGACAGGCCGCTGGTGTTCGATCCGGAGCGATTCACCGAAGCGAACAGCCGGGGTCGTAACCGCTGGCAGTACATCCCGTTCGGCGGCGGTCCACGCGGCTGTATCGGCGACCATTTCGCGATGCTGGAAGCCACGTTGGCCCTGGCAACCATCGTGCGTTACGCCGAAATCGATTCTCTCGATGACGAATTCCCGATGGTGGCCCCCTTCACGCTCGTGGCCGGAGGACCCATCCGGGCCAGGATCAAGCTGCGCTGACCAACGGCCGCCCCTTGGTGAGCGGGCGGTCCTGCGAGCAGTCTGAGTCGAGCCGGCCGACAACCCCTCGTATGTCGGCCGGCTCAACCCGTTGAATTCGTGGTCTACTCCACGGCGCGGAGTTGGCCGTGCCGGATAAGTGCGGTGACGGCTTCGTCCCAGCGGCGCAAGTTCTCAGGTTCGAGGAAAGCACCCGGGATGTGTCGCTCGATGTGCTTTCGAAACAGGATGGTTCCCGCGCGCACAATCAGCGGAAGCAGCGCACCCCACTCCGGGTCAAGGTCTTCACGGGTCAGCCCCATCTTTTCGAAGTGGACCCGCTGCGCCTCACTGATGGCGAACATGCCGTCAAAGATGGTTTCGCCCACGCCTTCGGGTTCGAGCATCTGCATGCAGATGTACTCGAGCACGTGCGGCTTCTCCGACATGACCTCGGTGAAGCGATGCCCCATGGCGACCAGCGATTCCTCTGGCGGAGCGTCGGGGTTCTGAATCTTGGCGGCCAGCGCGTCGATCGCATGATCGTCGACTGCGGCGATCAGATCTTCTTTGGCCTTGAAATGGTGTTGAACACGCCCGACGCTGACGCCCGCCGCGTCGGCGACGTTTTTCAGCGTCGCCGCCTGCGTCCCGCGTTCCGCGAATACGGTCAGCGCAGCCTCGATGATCATCTCGCGGCTGGTGGGTTTGGCCGGTTCGCGTCGACGTGTGAACACGGTCTCCATGCGAGTAGACAATACATGGAACTCGTGTCACGATTCGACTGTATCGGCAACCAATATCAAAAACTTGGCTAACGGTACAGACATATCGGTACGGCCGGTTGCGTATCGCCGCAAACTGGAGGGCCAAGCCCACACCGCGAGGCAAACGCCGCAGTCAGGAAGAGATCAGGAAACATGACCGATTCGGCATTGCGCGCGCCAGGCGGCCAGCCGAACGCAGGTGCCACGACACAGCGAACGAGAATCTGATGCCGGCGATCACCTACCCGGCCCCTACGGGTCCCGTTCCCGGATATCTCGCGGCACCCGACGGCGCCGGGCCGTGGCCCGCGGTGGTCGTCATCCAGGACGTCCGCGGACTCACCGCCGACATCCGCCGCAGCGCTGACAAATTCGCCGAAGCCGGCTATCTGGCGTTGGCTCCCGACCTTTACGGCGGACACAAGCCCAAGATCCGATGCGTCGCCAAGACCATCCGCTCACACTTCACCGGCGAAGGCCCGGCTTACGACGACATCGAGGCCGCCCGTTCCCACCTTCTGGCCGACCCACGCTGCAACGGCAAGGTCGGGATCGCCGGCTTCTGCATGGGCGGGGGCTTCGCCCTCGTCGTCGCCGCGCGCGGCGCATACTCAGCGGCCGCATCCATGTACGGCCTGGCCCCCAAGGACATCGACAGCCTGGAGCGATCCTGCCCGGTCGTCGCGAGCTACGGAGCCAAAGACCGAATCGTGAAAAAGGGTGCGGCCCAACAACTTCAAACCGTCCTGGCGCGCGCCGGCATCGCCCATGACGTCAAGGAATATCCCCTTGTCGGCCACGCCTTCATGAACGACTTCGGCCTACCCCGCGTTCTCAAACCCGTGGAAACCCTTGCCCGAATGGAGTTCTCGGAGTTGGAGGCCGAAGACTCCTGGCAGCGGGTCTTCGCGTTCTTCGAAGACCATCTCACCTGACAGATCACCAAACATGACCGCAATACTGCAGAAGTCAGCTATTCCGTCGCCGATGCCGCCGTGCACGCTTGATCCGGACCGGTGGGTCAACGCCGGGAACGACGCCGAGGTGAAGGCGTTGTGCCGCTCATGCCCGCGCCGCGCGCGTTGCGCCATCGAGGCCATCAACACCCCGGGC
This sequence comes from Mycobacterium sp. SMC-18, assembly GCF_045310895.1. Classification (NCBI taxonomy): domain Bacteria; kingdom Bacillati; phylum Actinomycetota; class Actinomycetes; order Mycobacteriales; family Mycobacteriaceae; genus Mycobacterium; species Mycobacterium sp. SMC-18. Next base: position 9,160 of record NZ_JBJIAL010000054.1, on the reverse strand, counting down.
ATCTCTGGCGTCGTTGCCGGCGTGCATGTACCCGATGGGGGCCGCCCCCGCGCTTTCGCCCTGCGTCAGCTGCGAGCGGTGGCGGCCCTCACCGGGATGTCTGAAACACCCTGACTACCTCACGCGAGTTCAGCCGGCTCGGGCGCCGGCTCCGCATCCACCGACGATTCCCGGGTCTGCCTGCGGGCAATGCGGGCCGGACCAGCGACGTACCACGCGGCCGCGGCGAGCAGCACCGCAAGGAAGATCCACGGCATCAAGGCTGCCGGCCAGGCCGGGAGTGGATACACGTTGCGGTAGAAGACGTACCCGAGGCAACCGGTGACAGTCATCCCGATGATGACGGCGGCACCGATGCCGGCCTGTGGCGCCAGGCGCCGCACCAGAATCGGGATACCCAGTCCCATCAGCATGTAGGCAACCATGTAGCCGAAGGTCCCCAGGGTTCCGGTGTAGGAATACACATCGAGTTCGTTGATTCCGCTGAGCCCCAAGCCAAGTGCTGCGGCCAGGGCAGCCACGCTGAGCAAGATGATCGCCACATGCGGGGTCTTGCGGATGGGATGTGTCGCCGCCATCTTGCTGTGCACGAGCTGCGACTCCCCCATCGATCGCAGTACCCGACTGGCCGCTGTCAGTGAGCCGGTCACGCAGGCGAAGTTCGAGGCCACCGCGCCCAGATCGATGCCCAACGCAAGCCAGTGAAAGCCAAGGCCATCGGCCAACGTGTTCAACGGCGTTGCATCGGCGGCCAGGTTGTCGGCACCACCGAATCCGACAATCTGAGCGTAAGATGCGTACAGGTAGAGCGCGCCGGCCAGGAGCGCACTGCCCGTGACGGCCCGCGGGATCGTCCGCTGTGGGTCCTTGGCCTCGACGGACAAACACGCAGCCGACTCGAAGCCGACGAAGCCCAGGGTCGCCAATACCATGCCGCTGACCACCTGTTGCACCGTGATGCCGGTGGGCATGAGCGGCGCGAGGGTGAAGCCATGATGAAGTAGAACCATGGTGCACACCAACAGAATTGCTCCGATTGAGAGCACCTCGAGCACCACGCCGGTCCATGCGGAGATCCGGACGCCGCGGATCATCATCCAGGCCGCGCAGACCACACACAGGATTTCCAAAACCACCGTCACCGAAATCGAGGTAGCGGGCGCGCCGGCACTCACCGGTGGAGCCACTCCGAGAAGGGGTTTGGTGTACTGCGAGAATTGGGCGACGCAGCCGACGGAGATGAGCAGATACCCGAGAGCGAGACCGGTCGAACCGACGAACCCGACAGCTCTACCGAACGCGGCGGTGATATGTGAGAGCAGGTCCTCCCCCGGCCGCAACCGCGCGGCCCGGGACACGCACCAGCCCACCAAGAGCAGCACGCACAAGGAGACGGCGTAGGAATACAAGGTGCCTGCGCTGGCGCTGGCTGCCACAAGCGTTGCGCCGGAAACCATCACGGCACTTGGCGCGATACCGGCCGTCGATTGCGCGACGAGCTCGACACCGCTCATACTGGCGGCCGCAAGCCCGGTATCCGCATTCTGCTGAGCATCTCTGAGTTCCTCGAGCCGCTCGACATTGGATATAGACGGCATAGATCGGCCTCCTCATGGTGATTGGTCGGTCCACGAACACGGCGCGGACCGCATGCCGGCTACAGTGCCGACGGCTGGGGTGTGGGCTAAATGACCTAGCGGGGCAACCGCTTTCGGTTCACCAGGCAACTTTAGAGTCGGGTTGTTACGAGAAGTGACGACGAATGTTAAAAGCGCCGACAAATACATTCGTCATTCACACTGAATGACGCGGCATTGGACAGCGGAGACCGGTATCGCGTAGATGTGTATTCGCGGCGAGTCGGCGCAAGCTTCTGCAGATACAGAAAATTCCGGCTATTGCCCGGTGCTGGAATCAGCGAGCCGACTGTAGTTCCGAGCCGCATACCGAATAGCGTTGTAACACAGAATATCTGGAAAGTTATCGTGGATCTCGGGCGACTTCAGAGCACCCGATGACAGGTGAGCCCGGCGCGTCGTTGTGACGCCCATTCGCAAACTCTGCATTTCCCTGTAATTCATCGATAAGAATATTTCACAGGGCTTTGACAGCTACGACTGCCGTCAGCGTGAACTACTTCCTATTGGCGAAGATGATGCGGTGCCATTCTTTTTCGGCGAGCGAGGTGATGTCGCTCATCACGTGCTTGATGGTCAGGTATTCCTCGAACGAATAGGCACTCATGTCTTTGCCGAACCCGGAAGCACCGAAACCGCCGTGCGGCATTTCGGAGATGATCGGGATGTGGTCGTTGATCCACACGCAGCCCGCCTGGATTTCGCGCGATGCCCGCTGGGCTCGGTACACGTCACGAGTCCACGCCGAGGCCGCCAACCCGTACTCGGTGTCGTTGGCCTGCCGCAGCGCGTCGTCATCGTCGATGAAGGGCCGCACGGTCAGCACGGGACCGAAAATCTCGTCGCGGTAGATCTCGGAGTCTTCCGCAACATCGGCGATCAGGGTCGGCGGGTAGAACGTACCGGGACCCTCGGGCATGGTTCCGCCCGTCACGATCCGGCCGCCCTGCTGCTGGGCCCGCTCCACCATGCCGGCGACTTTGGTCCGGTGTGGCGTCGAGATCACCGGTCCCAGATCGGTATTCGGGTCGTGCGGGTCGCCGGTGACGACCTTGCCGAACAGTTCGGCAACTCCGGCCACAAAGTCGTCGTACAACGGTTGCGCCACGATGGCGCGGGTCGCCGCGGTGCAATCCTGGCCCGTGTTGATCAGCGATGCCGCCACCGCACCATGGATCGCGGCATCCAAGTCGGCGTCATCGAAGACCACGAACGGAGCCTTACCGCCGAGTTCGAGCTGGGTGCGGTGGCCATGGACGGCCGCAGCTGCCATCACTCGTCGCCCGACCGCTGTCGAGCCGGTGAACGTCACCATGTCGACATCGCGATGCCCGGCAAGGGCTGCGCCGACGTCCGCGCCCAGCCCGGTCACGACATTGAACACACCTTCGGGCAGCCCGGCTTCGCCGGCCAACCGGGCCAGCGTCAGCGTGGTCAGCGGGGTGATCTCGGCAGGCTTGATCACCACGGCACAACCAGCCGCCAACGCGGGCAACGCCTTCCAGACCGCCATCTGCAGCGGGTAGTTCCACGGCGTGATGGTCGCGACCACCCCGACAGCCTCGCGCCGGATGCTCGACGTGTGATCGGCCGAGTACTCGGCACTGGCCTTGCCCTCGAGGTGTCGGGCGGCACCGGCGAAAAAGTCGATGTTGTCGACGCTGCCGGGCACGTCGAAGTTCGCCGCCAGCCGGACCGGTTTACCGGTCTGCCGCACCTCCTGATCCACGAGCTCGTCGGCGTTCTCGGCGGCCAGTTGGGCCAGCCGCGCCAGAACCGTGGCCCGCTCGGCCGGAGTTGCCCGGGCCCAGCTCGGCTGTGCAGCGCGGGCCGCAGCTACTGCGGTGTCCACATCGGCGGGTGTCGCCAGCGCATATGAGGCCACGACAGCACCTGTCGCCGGATTGATGATGTCGAACGGATTGCCGTCCGTCGTCACGATCTTTCCGTTGATGAAGCTACCTGCGACGACCTCGCCTCCACCTGCGCTCACGATCTAGCACGCTACCCCAAGACTGCTGCGGTTTCCACTCGAAATCACGCTTCCTACGACTGATTCCGTCGTACATGTTGTTCTGAACGACGAAATCCGTGCACAATTGACGCCATGGCCATCTCCGATGCACCGCCTGATGCCGCTGCGCTGCCTGCGCGAAGTAACCAATCTCGGGGCGGTGCCGCATTCCAGCTCGACGAGCTCTCGAAAGAGATCATCGAGCAACTGCAGCAGGATGGCAGGCAGTCCTACGCCGCCATCGGTAAAGCGGTCGAACTATCGGAAGCGGCCGTGCGCCAACGGGTCCAGCGCATGATCGACTGCGGCGTCATGCAGATCGTCGCCGTGACCGACCCCGTTCAAATGGGCTTCGGACGCCAGGCCTTGATCGGCGTTCGCTGCACCGGCGACACCACCAAGGTCGCCGACAAACTCGCCGCCATCGAGTCTGTCGATTACGTAGTGCTGACCGCCGGCACCTTCGACATCATCATCGAAGTCGTCTGCGAAGACGACGGCCACCTGCTCGACCTGCTCAACAGCAAGATCCGAGCCGTGCCCGGGGTGTTGTCCACCGAAACGCTCGTCTATCTCAAACTCGTCAAACAGCAATACAACTGGGGCACGCGATGACCACAATCAATGCAGCACAATCACTTTCAACCGACTTGGCAGCCAAGGCCAAGCGGCATCTGTGGGGCCATTTCGCCCGCCACGGGGCCGACATCACCCCGCCCATCATCACCCGCGGCGAGGGCGTCACCATCTTCGACGACCGCGGCAAGAGCTACATCGACGGGCTTTCGGGCCTGTTCGTCGTACAGGTCGGGCACGGCCGCGAAGAACTCGCGGCCGCCGCTGCCCGGCAGGCCGAGCAACTGTCCTTCTTCCCGTTGTGGTCCTACGCAACGCCGACCGCGATCGAACTGGCCGAGCGCATCGCCAACTATGCGCCGGGCGACCTGAACCGAGTCTTCTTCACCACCGGCGGCGGCGAAGCGGTCGAGAGTGCCTGGAAGCTGGCCAAGCAGTTCTTCAAGCTGACCGGGAAACCCGGCAAGCACAAGGTGATTTCGCGTTCCATCGCGTACCACGGCACGCCGCAGGGTGCGCTGGCGATCACCGGCATCCCGGCTTTCAAGGCGCCGTTCGAACCGCTCACCCCCGGCGGCTTTCGCGCGCCGAACACAAACTTCTACCGGGCGCCCGATGCCTACGCACACGACCCGGAGGCCTTCGGCCGGTACTGCGCCGACCGCATCGCCGAGGCCATCGAATTCGAGGGCCCCGACACCGTCGCCGCAGTGTTCCTGGAGCCGGTGCAGAACGCGGGCGGCTGCTTCCCGCCGCCACCGGGATACTTCCAACGCGTCCGGGAGATCTGCGACCGGTACGACGTCCTCCTGGTGTCCGACGAGGTGATCTGCGCCTACGGCCGCATCGGCTCGATGTTCGCCTGCGACGATTTCGGCTACGTCCCCGACATCATCACCAGCGCAAAGGGTTTGACGTCCGGCTACTCCCCGATCGGCGCGATGATCGCCAGTGACCGCCTGTTCGAACCCTTCAACGACGGCAAGACGATGTTCGCCCACGGCTACACCTTCGGCGGACACCCGGTGTCGTCGGCGGTGGCGCTGGCCAACCTCGACATCTTCGAGCGCGAGGGCATCAACGACCATGTCAAAGCGACCGCCCCGGCTTTCCGGGCAACACTCGAGCAGCTGTACGACCTGCCGATCGTCGGCGACGTCCGTGGCGAGGGATTCTTCTACGGCATCGAGCTCGTGAAAGACAAGGCCACCAGGGAGACCTTCAACGGCGAAGAGTCCGAGCGCCTGCTGCGCGGCTTCCTGACCCCAGCGCTGTGGGAGGCAGGTCTGTACTGCCGCGCCGACGATCGCGGCGACCCAGTGATCCAGCTGGCTCCGCCGCTGATCAGTGGGCAGAAGGAGTTCGACGCGATCTACGACATCCTGCGCACCGTCCTCGACGAAGCGGGGCGACGCCTCTAGACGGCTCTGTCCCGAACTCTTGGCTGCCCGAACAGATTTGGGTGGCTACCCGCCGAAATGGGTGCCGGTCAGATCTTCGGAAGCCGTCCAGACGCGGCGGGCTTCGTCTTGGCTGCGGATTCGGCTGTAGGGCTTCTGTTCGGCGGGTGCACCACCAAGATGCATGAACCCCTTGGGCCCGTACAGCTTTCCGCCGGCATTCGGTGTGGTGGCGGCCATCAGAGCGGGGAGCTTCGCGGTTTCGACAGTTCCGACGATGAGGCCCACTGCTGAGGCTCGCCGGATGAGCCTGACACCGAGAGTATCGCCGTTGCGGCCGATCTCGGGGCGCACGGCGAGCAGGCTCGTGGGGGCGACGCCGGGGTGGGCGAGATTGCTGGAGATCCCCCAGCCGAGCTCGCGGCTGCGCCGATCAAGCTCGAGGCCGAACAATCCGAACGCGATCTTGGACTGGCTGTACGCACCGAAGCCGTTGTAGGACTTCTCCCAGTTGAGGTCGTCCCAATTGATTGATCCGCGGTTCGCCGCAATGCTGATCTGCGAGGTCACACGGGCTTTCCCGGCGCGCAGAAGCGGCAGTAGGTGCGCGACGAGGGCGAAGTGTCCCAAGTGATTGGTGCCGAACTGCAGCTCGAACCCGTCGGCCGTCATCTGCCTGGCGGGCGGTGTCATCACGCCGGCGTTGTTGACGAGTAGGTGAATCGGCCGGCCGTCGTCAAGCAGGCGCTGGCTCAGGCTCGCAACCGATTTGAGGGATGAGAGGTCGAGTGGCTCGACTGACACTCGAGCGTTGGGTGTCTCGTTGCAGATCGTGGCAACTGCGGCGTCGGCTTTGACGGGATTGCGCGCGGGGAGGACAACCTCGGCGCCGGCCGCAGCCAGGCGACGAGCTGTGCCAAGGCCGATGCCGTCGGTACCGCCGGTCACCACGGCGCGGGTGCCGGTGAGGTCGGGCAGGGTGATATCGATCGGGGCGCGATGCATGGGGTTCCTCCATCAGGTGTGAACTCCACAGTCACACCCGCGGGAACCCGTATCCAGGGATCGGCGATCCCTGGATACGGGACGGAGTGGTCGTACTGTGATTGCGGAGAGGAGACGCAAGTGATCGACCGGGCCGGACTCGCCGAATTTCTCAGGCGCCGCCGTAGCGCACTCCAGCCGGAAGACGTCGGACTACCGCGAGGGCAACGTCGGCGCACTCAAGGTCTGCGGCGCGAGGAGGTCGCGGCGCTTTGTCACATGTCCACCGATTACTACACGCGCCTCGAGCGCGAACGAGGTCCACATCCGTCGCCACAGATGATCGCGGCGATAGCCCAAGGCCTACATCTGAGCCTTGACGAGCGCGACCACCTCTTCCGACTGGCAGGCCACCACGCCCCGCCCCGCGGTGCTACCGGCGACCACATCACCCCGGGGCTGCTGCGAGTGCTGGATCGATTGTCAGACACTGCGGCCGAGATCGTGACCGAACTCGGCGAATCCCTGCGACAGACACCGCTGGCAGTCGCGCTGACCGGGGACGCGACGAAGTTCACCGGCCCCGAACGCAGCATCATCTACCGATGGTTCACCGACCCCGCGAGCCGAGAGATCCATCCCGTAGACGACCACGCATTCCTGTCGGCGATGTACGCATCCGGGTTGCGGGCGAGTCTGGCCCTGCGCGGCCCCGATTCCCGTGCAGCGTGGTATGCCGACATGCTCCTCGCGCGCAGCGAAGAGTTCCGCGGATTGTGGGAAGACCATGCCGTCGGGATTCGGCCCGAGGAGGCAAAACGCTTCCTTCACCCGCAGGTTGGGCTGCTCGAACTCACCTGCCAATACCTCGTCGACCCCCAACAGTCCCACCTGCTCCTCGTGTACACCGCCCAGCCGGGCTCGGAGAGTTACGAGAAGCTGCAACTGCTCGCCGTCGTCGGAAACATCGCCATCGACAACCAATTCGGCTGAGCGCACTACCAGGTGGGCCGAAGTCGCCGGTCGTCGAGACGGCGACTTGCCAAGGCCTGCCCTCGGTAGTGACGAGTTACCATGCAGATTGCGGAGTTTCACATCAGTTCGCTGTCACGGGGCTTCGCGCCAAGCCGGAGTGCGAGGGCCACCAGCAGGACGAGGACCAGACCGGTAGCGGCAGCGTTCATGTCGAACGGTCCGGCGTTGGGCCAACCGGCCTCGGACCGCGCAGATCCGCGCAGGAAAGGCACAATCGCGAAAACCGCGACCACAATTACGCTTTCGCCGACCACCACTACCGGGAAGTGCTCCACCGCGATCCGCCACGCGGTGCGATTATCGCAGTCACGCTGCGCGGCGCGGATGCGTGGCAACAGCACACGCACGTTGTAGGCCCCCGCAGCCATCAGCAGCGCAACGCATATCAGTTTGAGTCCGAGCGCGCGGCCGTACGGTGTGGTCAACAGCTGAGTCGGGGTACCGACGTGGGTCCACGTCATCCAGGTTCCGCTGATGATCAACGCCCCAACCGCATACAGCGCAACGACACTGAAACGCTCCCAGAGACGCCGCCATTCATCGGTAAGGGCTGCGGCACTCTCGCGGACATCGCTGTTGCCGGCCGGGCGTCGCCCCATCACCGCCACCGTGGCCAGCACGATGAGGCCCCCGGCCCACAGCAGGGCGCCAACCACATGGGCGATCGTCAGCACGACGCTGGGCAACGCATGCGCCGTCAACGTCCGGCTGATCAGCTGCGGTACGACCGCGGTCAGGACAGCGCAGCCGGCCACACCGATGCCGGCCGAGCGTGACGGATGCCACCGGACCCAGAGCAAACCTCCGATGGTCAGCAAGTAGAAAAATGACTGCACGACAGCGATTTCGCCCGACCCGAGCCAACCACCGCGCGCGGGTGGGGCCGTGATGAATGCAGATACTGCCTGCCATGAGAGCGCCTGCACGAGTCCGGTTTTCGCGAACGCCGCCACCGCACTCAGGTGATGCAGGACCGACGTCGCAAAAACCAGGGCCGCCACCGGAAGCGCGAGGCGACCCAGCCGCCGTGCCAGGATGCCGTGGGCAGAGCACGGACTGACCAGCAAGGCCATGCCCACACCGATTCCCGTGGCACTGGCCAGTCCGATGTCATAGAGGACCTGCGTGACCACGGCCATTGCGCTCGGAGACGGAGGTGTCATGGCTCAACCCACCACCACGGGAGCGTCCGAATCGCCGACTCTCATTGTGTTCGTAGCTGATTCCTGAAAACGTGGCACGCGTATGTTTCCTCGATCGACATGTCCTGGGCAGTCTCGTGTGCACCGGATCACCCGCCATCGTTGTGCCCGCGCGTGGGTGCACGGTCAGCGCAACATGTCAACAGGCTATGAATCGAGACGTGACGACGTTTCGACCGGGCCGGCGAGCTCAACGCGCTACACCGGCTACTACACACATGTCGGCGCTGCCGACCTAGTGTCCTGCGCCGGGAATTCGTTGAAGATATGAACCGAGTCGTTCGAAGATCTCGTCGGCGGTCTTGGTCCAGT
>NZ_JBJIAL010000053.1:0-27203 GCF_045310895.1 Mycobacterium sp. SMC-18 | reverse complement strand
GCCCGCCATACGGACATCCTTCCCGCAGGACCAGCAGTCCCACCAGTTAGGTGTCCACCATCAGGGGTCAAGCCCAGTCGTTCAACAACGACCACGCCCCGGTCAGTACGGATACTCCACCTGCCCCCAAAATGAGTTGCCACAGCTCCCATCGTCCCGCGTACTGAGTGGTTTCCGCTAACGAACGGCTTCGACCCGCGACCCGAGAGGGAGTGGCGGGCCGAAAGGCCAATTGTGTGGACTCGCCCTTAGTTAGATGCTGCTGCCGTTCAATCGGCTCCACCGTTTCTCGCCAGCCCATCATCTCGGCCTCGAACGTGTCTCGAGTGGCAGGGCTCGCTGACGCGACGGTGTCACAACTCGGGCGCGGCATCGGCGAACGCGGAGAAGCATCAGCCCACGAATAATATTGCGAGACAACAGCAAGAGCAATTCAGGAAACACCCGTGAACATGTGTTGGCGGAGTTGAAATTCGCCCAGAGTCGGTTCGAGTCCGACTGGGGGCACTCGACTGTGGCCCGTGTCAGCGGTACCCGCCCGCCGGCTCTAGCAAATCCCCACCACCGCGCGTTTACTGATTCCACGGGCATTTCGGTGGCATCAGCAAGAACCGGAGGGTTGCCATGGGCCTTCTCGACGGCAGGGTTGCGTTCGTGACCGGAACTGCGCGCGGCATGGGACGTAATCACGCGATACGGCTCGCTCGTGAAGGGGCGTCGGTGAGCTGGTCGAGGCCGCGGGTGGCAAGTGCCTGATGGCGGTCGCCGACGTCCGCAACTCCGCGGCCATGGACGAGATACTCAAAGACGGCGTCGACAGGTTCGGTGGACGTCTCGACATCGTCGTCGCCAACGCCGGTATCAGCACCTGGGCGCGGTTCTGGGAGATGCCGGACGACGAGTGGCAGGCAATGATCGACGTCAACCTCACCGGGGTCTGGCGCTCGATGAAAGCGGCCGTCCCACACATGATTTCCGCGGGCAACGGTGGCTCGATCATCAACATCAGTTCGGTCGCCGGCATCAAGTCGCTGCCGGGCCAAGCGCACTACAGCGCCGCCAAGCACGGCGTGGTCGGACTGACGAAGTCGGCAGCCATCGAACTCGCCGAGTACAAGATCCGGGTCAACTCAATCCACCCGTGGGGCGTCGACACTGTGCTCGCCGCAGACCCCACCGTTGGCACGTTGCTGACCGACCACCCGAGCTACCTGATGTCATCCGGCTGCATGCTCAGCGACCCGTTTCCCGCGAGCGTCGACGACATCTCCGACGCCGTGATCTACCTGGCGTCGGATCTATCGCGCGCGGTCACGGCAACACAGTTGACGGTCGATATGGGTGCCACGAAGGTCTGATCACCCTTCGCTGGAGCGTGCCCTCTGATACTCGACTGAATATCGCTATTCGGGCCATCACACTGCCTGGTCAGGCGGACGATCGTAGAAGGCATCAACCCACCCCATTCTCAGTCGGCCAAGGCCGAGGCAGTGCCGCCCTGACGGCGCGGAGAGAAGGCACCATCATGATGTACGCAGAGTACGAAATGGCGGCGGTGTTGGTGCTACTCGTTGGTGCCGGGTGTGAGGTGATGGCGACTCGTCTGCGCCGCGCCCACCCCACTCGGCTGCCGGATCGAAAAGCGGCGCCGCCGTTATCGAAAACTCCTGGAACCCGTTCGGCACCAATGGATTATCGGACCGGCAGCGCGGCCCCGCCCAAGGGACTGCGCCTGGCCCGCGAACGCTCGCATGCCCGACGGATGGACCGTCGCCGCGTAAAGAAGGAATTCCAGGCCTGGCTGGAGATCACCTCGCAACCGCTGTAGTGACGGACCAAACCCGTTGCGAACCTGTGCCACCGACCTACGATCGGTCGGTATGACCCGCAACCTCGCGTTGATCTTCGCCTTCGCTGCCGTGGCCCCCGTCGTCTCGGCCGTCGCACCCGTCGCAACCGCCGCACCGTGCCCCGATGTCCAGGTCGTGTTCGCCCGCGGCACCACCGAGGCGCCAGGCCTGGGCAGTGTCGGTCGCCCCTTCGTCGAGGATCTGCGTGCGCGGGTGGCGCCGCGCACCGTCGAGGCGACGCCGGTCGACTACCCGGCGAGCAACGACTTCGCCGTCAGCACCCCGGCGGGCATCGACGCCGCACGGGCGGTCATCGAGTCCACCGCGGCCAGCTGCCCGAAGACCAAGATGGTGCTCGGTGGCTACTCGCAGGGGGCGGCGGTCATCGAAGGCGCCACCAACGCGGCACCGCAGCTCGCCAGTCGCGTCGCCGCCACCGCACTCTTTGGTGCGCCGCGCACCGGTTTCTCTGCGATGCTCGCCGGCGGACCGCTGCCAGAGCTGGCGCCGCAGTACGTCGCCAATGCCATCGATCAATGCGCCGAGGGCGACCCGATCTGCTGGGTGGGCGGTGGCTTCGACGTCGGTGCCCACGGTTCCTATGTGCAGTCCGGAAAGGTCACGCAGGCTGCCGATTTCGCGGCCAGCAAGATTTAGGGGAGCGCCAAAATGAGTGAATTACCCGAGAAAGCCCTCGAACTGCGCTCCCTGGTCACCCCGGACGGCATGCTCGAACTCTCGCTGCAGGACGTCGACATCCCCGCCCCGGCGGCGGACGAAGTCGTCGTCCGCGTCGAGGCGTCGCCGGTCAACCCGTCGGATCTGGGCCTGCTGATCCCCGGCGCCGACATGTCGGCCGCGACGGTCACGGGCACCCCGGAGCGACCGGTTGTCACCGCGCCGCTGCCGCCCGGGGCGTTGGCTCATCTGTCCGTCCGCGTCGGTCAATCGCTTCCGGTCGGCAACGAAGGTGCCGGCACCGTCGTGGCGGCGGGCGAGTCGGACGCGGCGCAGGCGCTCCTGGGCAAGGTGGTGGGCATCGCGGGCGGCGCCATGTATGCGCAGTACCGCGTCGTCAAGGCCGCGGCCTGTCTGGTGCTGCCCGACGGTGCGACGGCGAAGGACGGGGCGTCGTCGTTCGTCAACCCGCTGACAGCGCTGGGCATGGTGGAAACCATGCGCCGCGAAGGACATTCGGCCCTGGTGCACACAGCGGCGGCGTCGAATCTGGGGCAGATGCTGGTCAAGATCTGCATCGCGGACGGCGTGCCGCTGGTCAACATCGTCCGCAAGGCCGAGCAGGAAGAAATCCTGCGGGACTTGGGTGCCGAGTACGTATGCAACTCAGCCGCAACGACTTTCGAGCAGGATCTGTTCGAAGCGCTCAAAGCCACCTCTGCGACGCTGGCCTTCGACGCCACCGGTGGGGGCACGCTGGCCAGTCAGATCCTCAACGCCATGGAGCAGGCGGCCAACGCGACCGCGACGCAGTACTCCCGCTACGGCTCGGCCGTGCACAAGCAGGTGTACATCTACGGCAGCCTCGACACCGGCCCGACGATCCTCAACCGAAGCTTCGGTATGTCGTGGGGCATCGGCGGCTGGCTGCTCACACCGTTCCTGGCCAGTGCGGGGGCCGAGGTCATCGGTCGGCTGCGGGCGCGCGTCGCCGCAGAACTCACCACGACCTTTGCGAGCACCTACACCCAGGAAGTCTCGCTGGCCGGCCTGCTCAAGCCCGAGGCGTTCAACAGCTACCTCAAGAAGGCCACCGGCGAGAAATTCCTGGTGACTCCGCAGGCGGTGCCGTAGGTCAAAGTACGTGGTCGCCGATCAATTTTCCGATCGTCCGGATATCGACCTGACCCTTGAAATCGAGGTGCACCTTACCGAGGCCGGAGAACCACAACTCGAGCTCGGCATCGAGGTCGAATTTCCCTGCGGTTTCGATGCTCCAGGCCTGAATCTTGTTGTAGGGCAGCGATGAATAGTCGCGCTTCTTTCCCGTCAAGCCCTGTACGTTGATCGCGATCATGCGTTTGTTGGTGAAGACGACGGAATCGCGCATACCTTTGAAGGCGAGGTAGACCTGCTCGCCGTCGACAAGCATGGGGGCCAGTTCGGCTGAGGCCTGCGCGGGATCGCTGGGGCCCAACTTGATGAAGCTGCCATTTTGGAAGTCGATCATGCTCATCCCGCCCGTCGTGTTCGCCAGTGCTGTGATGCCAGGTGCGCTACTCGATGCGTGGCCCCGGCGTTTGAGGATCGTACGGGACGCTGTTCAGCAAGTTCACAGCATTTGTTCCCGTCGCTCGGGCCTGCCAGACCCGCAATTTGCTGACAGTCGTCATCACATTGGTGGCACCTACTTTGTGATGGCGAGACGATGGTCATCGGCTGGCCCTCGCGTCAATTTACGCTTTGCTAGAGGTTTGTCATTTGCGTGCCGCCAGGGTGGCGACGGTCGTACCCTGCATTTCAGTCTCGATCAAGGCCGGACAACGGCGCCCGGCCACACCTCGATTCGACGCTGGAGTGCCATGACGAAACCGCGGCCGCCACTGCAGCCGTTACCGCCCGTCGCCGCGGGCCAGGTCCATGCGCCGCTCAACAGGGATCGCACCCCGCCGTACAAGATCGCCGGCCTGATCGTGGCTCTCGTTGCCGCCGCGGGGATGACGCTCACCTGGCTCCAGTTCCGTGGCGCCTTCGACAGCAAGGCTCAGGTGTATGTGCTGGCCAGTCGGGCCGGGCTGTCGATGGACAACGGCTCGAAGGTCACCTACAACGGTGTGCCGATCGGGCGGCTCAAGGGGAGCGAGGTGGTGGCCGCCCCCGGCGAGAAGGCCCAAGCCAAATTGATTCTCGACGTCGATCCGCGCTACCTCGACGTGCTCCCGCGCAACGTGGACGTCAAGCTGCTCGCCACAACGGTTTTCGGCAACAAGTACATCTCCATGACCTCCCCGCCGAATCAGACGCCGCAGCGGCTCAAAGGCGGCGACACCGTGAACGCCGTCAGCGTCACCACGGAATTCAACACGCTGTTCGAGACCATCACGGCGATCTCCGAACAGGTCGACCCGGTGAAGCTGAACGCCACCCTGGCCGCCGCGGCGCAGGCCCTCGACGGGTTGGGCGAGAAGTTCGGTCAGTCGCTGGTGAACGGCAACGTCATCCTGGCTGACCTCAACCAGCGGATGCCGACCATCCGGCATGACAACCGTGCACTCGCCGATCTCGCCGAGGTCTACGCCAACGCGTCGCCGGATTTGTGGGACGGCCTGAAGAATGCGGTGACCACCGAGCGCACCTTGAATGATCAGCGCGACAACATCGATCAGGCGTTGATGGCGTCGGTCGGGTTCGGCAACACCGGCGGCGACATCTTCGAGCGGGGTGGCCCGTACCTGGTGCGTGGCGCGCAAGATCTGCTACCGACGTCCCAGGTGCTGGACAAGTACAGTCCCGAGATCGATTGCGGCATAAGGGCTCTGCCGCGCGCCGTGGAGGCCACGTCCTTCGCCGTCGGCGGCAACGGCTACTCGCTGATCTCACATACCGCGCTCGTCGGCTCGGCGAACCAGTACGTCTACCCCGACAACCTGCCCCGGATCAATGCCCGGGGCGGACCCATGGGGAGGCCCGGTTGCTGGACCGTCACCCGCGACATCTGGCCCATGCCGTACATGGTGATGGACACCGGTGCGTCGATCGCTCCGTACAACCACTTCGGTCTCGGATCGCCGTTCGCATCCGAGTACGTCTGGGGTCGTCAGGACGGCGAGAACACCATCAATCCGTGAGCACCCGCGGGGCCCGCCGCGGCGTACGCTTGTGCAAGAGGTGTGCGGCGTGACAGGAACGTCTTTCGGTTCCAGCAGTGGGCGCGGCCAGCGGCTTGTTGATGCCGCCGGTGGTTCAGTCGCATGTCTCGGCCGAGATCGCACGCCGCCCTACAAGATCGTCGGCCTGATCGCGGCACTGGTCGTCGCCGCCGGGATGACGCTCACCTGGCTCCAGTTCCGCGGCGCCTTCGACACCAAGGCTCAGCTGTACGTGCTGGCCAGCCGGGCCGGGCTGTCGATGGACAACGGCTCGAAGGTCACCTACAACGGCGTACCGATCGGGCGGCTCACGGGTAGCGAAGTGGTGGCCGCGCCCGGTGAGAAGGCGCAAGCCAAGCTGATCCTCAACGTCGATCCGCGCTACCTCAGTGTGCTGCCGCGCAATGTGGACGTGAAGCTGCTTGCCACAACGGTATTCGGCAACAAGTACATCTCCATGACGTCGCCGCCGGACCCGACGCCGCAGCGGCTCAAGGCCGGCGACACCGTGAACGCTGTCAGTGTCACCACGGAATTCAACACGCTGTTCGAAACGATCACCGCGATTTCCGAGCAGGTCGATCCGATAAAGCTGAACGCGACGCTGTCCGCTGCGGCCCAGGCCCTCGACGGCTTGGGCGACAAGTTTGGTCGGTCGCTGGTCGACGGCAACGTCATCCTGGCCGATCTCAACCAGCGGATGCCGTCCATCCGGCATGACAACCGCGCGCTGGCCGATCTGGCCGAGGTCTACGCGAACGCGTCTCCGGATCTGTGGGACGGCCTCAAGAACGCGGTGACCACCGAGCGCGCACTGAATGATCAGCGCGGCGACATCGACCAGGCGTTGATGGCATCGGTCGGGTTCGGCAATACCGGCGGTGACATCTTCGAGCGCGGCGGGCCGTACCTGGTGCGGGGCGCACAAGATCTGCTCCCGACGTCCCAGGTGCTCGACCGGTACAGCCCCGAGATCGATTGCGGGATAAGGGCTCTCCCGCGCGCGGTAGAGGCCACCTCCTTCGCTGTCGGTGGCAATGGATATTCGCTGATATCGCACACCGCGCTCGTCGGCTCGGCGAACCAGTACGTCTACCCGGACAATCTGCCCCGCATCAACGCCCGCGGCGGGCCCATGGGCCGGCCCGGTTGCTGGACCGTCACCCGGGACATCTGGCCCATGCCGTACATGGTGATGGACACCGGCGCGTCGATCGCGCCGTACAACCATTTCGGTCTCGGATCGCCGTTCGCGTCCGAGTATGTCTGGGGCCGTCAGGACGGCGAGAACACCATCAATCCGTGACCGCCGATGGGTACCGCTGCGGCGTACTCTTGTTCCAAGAGGTGTGCGGCGTGACAGGAACGACATCCGGTTCCAGCAGTGGGCGCGGCCAGCGGCTCGTTGATGCCGCCGGTGGTTCAGGCATATGTGCCGGCACCCATGCGGCGATATTGCAGCGGATGGTGGACCATGCCGTCCGCGAGATACCCGGCGCGAAGTACGCGGGTGTGACGACCGCGGGCTTTCCCTCCCAGTTGGATACGGTCGTGATGACGCATCCGTACGCCGCATTGGTGGATGCCATCCAGCAGTTCCAGCGTCAAGGCCCATTCCTGAGCGCGGCGTGGAAGCGCGATGTCCTACGGGTGAACGATCTCGAGTCCGATGACCGCTGGCCGGCCTATCGACGGGATGTGCTCAGGTCGACGCCCATTCGTGCGGTGCTGTCGTTCCGCTTGTTCACCACGGCCCGCTCGGTCGGCGCTCTGATGATCTACGCGAACGAACCCCACGCGTTCGACCGGCACGCCGAGGAGATCGGCTACGTGGTGGCGACTCATACCGCGCTGGCGGTCGGCGGCGCACAACCGCGCGATCTGGTTCGACACGTGCTGGACAACTGGGATGTGGTCAGCGAGGCGAAATCGATTCTGATGGAACGGTTTCAGGTTGGCGCTTCCGAAGCCTTCCAAATGCTGAAACGCCTGTCGCTGAGTAGTAGCACCGACCTGCTCGGACTCTCGCAACGGGTGATCGACAAGGCCAAGCAGCTCTAGTCGACCACTTCCATCAGCAGCAGCGCGCCCCGAAGACTGTCGTCCGGTGAGGTGAACGACGAACATGCGACCCGCACCCGCGCCGTCCGGCCCCGCCGGTTCACCGCGTTGACGATCACTTGCCCAGAACTCTGGGGATCGACGAATGCGTGACCGATCAACGGACGGACGTCGTCGAGTGGCAGCCCGATGTCGAGCGACGTGATGGCCACACCCTGCGTCTCGTCGGCGCGCAGGCCCCATAGTTCCTCCGAACCGCGGTTCCACATGACGACCCGCATCTCCCGGTCCACCACCACGACGCCCAGACGGATCGAGTTGACCAGGGCGCTGATGAAGGTGCGGGAATCGTCGAGTTCGGCGCTGCGCTCCCGCAGTGCGTCGTTGATGGTGTGCAGTTCGTCGTTGGTGGACTGCAGCTCCTCGTTCATGGTCTCGAGCTCTTCGTTGGTGGACTGAAGCTCTTCGTTGGTGGTCTCGAGCTCCTCCACCGTCGACTGCAGTTCCTCGTTGGTGGTTTCGAGTTCCTCGTTGGTGGACTGCAGTTCCTCGTATGCCGTCTCGAGCTGCCGGTTGGTCTGCACAACCTTGTCCAGCAGTGCCCGCATCGCGGTGACGTCGAAGAAGACGATCGAGACGCCGAGCAACCCGTTGTCGGCGTCGACGAGCGGGTTGATGTGGATCTCGAACCACACGGCCTCGGCGCCGGCGCGCTGCCACTGCACGTCCTGAATCCGCGCCGAGCGGCGTTCGACCTTTGCTTGCTCGATGTAGGAGCGCAATTCGACTGGGCGATAGGAGATTTCGAGGTCGCGCAGGAGGCGGCCGATGTCGCGCGCCGACAATCCGAAGCTGGTTTCGGCCTGCTGGTTGATCATGGCGACGGTGTCATCGCCGGTGACGACGATCTGGGCCGCCGGGCTGGCGCGGAAAGCCAGGTCGCGGACCGTCGTCAACCCGTTGAGTTCGCCATGACGCTCATATAGTGCTGCCGCCGGATCATAACGATCGAGTGAGGTGTGAGTGCCGATGGCTTTCCGGAAGATGCGGTTTTTCAGATCCAGTGGGGTGAACCGGTCGCCGTGGCTCAACAGCATCTCGGCGTGGCCGAGGAACAGCGCACCTTTCGGCGCGAGCGCGAAATGCAACCGATTCAAGACACCGCGCTGGGTCTCGGCGTTGAGATACATCAACGTGTTGCGGCACACCAACAGGTCGACCCGCGAAATCGGTGCGTCACGCACCAGGTCGTTGCGCCCGAAGATCACCCCGCGGCGCAGATCCTTGTTGAAGACGTAGCGTCCGTTGATCTGCTCGAAGTAGATCGGCAGCAGTTCGGGCGGAACCGATTCGACAGCACGCGCGTCGTACGATGCGGCGCGCGCCTCGTTCAGTGCAAGGTCGTCGACGTCGGTGGCGTAGATCTTCACCCGTTGCCGGAACGCTTCGAAGCCGAGCGCTTCGGCCAGCAGGATCGCGAGCGTGTACGCCTCCTGCCCGGAGGCGCAACCTGCGCTCCACACCCGGATCGGGTCCTCGGGCCCGCGCTCGGCGAGGATCGACGGGATCACCTCGTTCTGGATCGACTCCCAGGCTTCGGGGTCGCGGAAGAATGCCGTCACATTGATCAGGATCGTGTTGAAGAGCGCCGCGAATTCGTCGGAACTCGCTTGCAGCACATCGAGATACTCATCGAAAGTCGTGTAGCCGGCGTGATCCATGCGGTGCTTGACCCGCCGCATCAGCGACGTGCGCTTGTAGCCGGTGAAGTCGAATCCGCGAGAGTCCCGCAGATAGCGCAGCAAAGCCTCAAAGGAGTCGTCGGTACCGGCGTCCATGGTGTCCTGTTCGTAGGTCATGCGATGCCCGGAACATTACTCGTGGCTACAGCACGTTCTCCGGACCCACGACCGCCCAGACGGTCTTACCCGCCGACGTCGGCAGGCTGCCCCACACTCGAGTCAGTGCGGTCACCACCGCCAGGCCGGACACCCGACTGGTGCCGTGCATGGCGTCCTCTTTGCGCTGTGCCGGCGCCGAACTGCTGTCCTCGACGGCGACGGTGACCAATTCGCCGTCGTACTCCAACCGCAATGTGGGCGAAGAATCGGTGTGCCGCAGGACGTTTTCGACCAACGCTGTGGCGATCACCGCCGTTACCGGGATCATGGCCGGACACGACCAACCGGACAACCAGCCGCCGACCAACCGCTGGGCATCGACGATGCTGCTGACGTGGGACGGCAGCTCCGCGCGCGCCCGGTGACGTCGCTGGCGGCGTGCGCTGCTCTCTGATTGCAATGCTTCCTGCAAGGTGGGGAAGACCGGTACGTAACGCGTGATGCCGCGGCTGCGGATGACAGCGCGGGTGTCGGCGTCGGCCCTGACGAGCATGATCGGCACATCAGGCCAGGTGCTGACATGCCAACGGGCACTGGTGAAGACCGACCACGCAGAGGCATCCGGTACCCGGAGCTCGTTGACATCGATGATCACCATCCGGGGTTCGTCGAGCGCCGCCTTGACCACTCTGTCACGCACCGTGCGATAGGACAGGCCGTCGAGCACACCCGTGCAGCGCAAGGTGTATTCACCGCCCCCGCCGTAGACGGGTGCGCTGATGTGCACCGGGTCAGTCATTCAGTTCCCGCGGCCGTCAGTCGTTCGGTCAGTATCCGCAGCGCATGTTCGGCTTCGTCGGCTTGGCTGCTGAAACGTTGCTGAAGCATGCCGGAGCTGACGTTACTCGCCATCCGCCGGGCAAGTTGGGCCTTCTCCTGCAGGCTGCGAACCGCGACCCACAGCGCGCCATTCACCTCGTCATCGCGAGCGCGCAGTAGAGATTCCGCCGACCAGGCGTGGCCAACATGGCACCGGTAGTTGCCCTCGCCAATCGTTTGTAGCGAACCGTTGCAGTCCGGACACGTGTATCCCGACGGTGGTCCAAGGGATTCGATCTCGAAATCTGTCGCGAAGGGTTCGGCCATGGCGATGCGATTTTCAAGCAGAAGGCCGGGGTCGGGTTCCATGATGGGTTCCTCGCTGACGTGCTCGGATAACTGTTTGAGCAGTACACCGACATCCGTCGCTCGCACTTCGTAATCGGCTACTCCGGATTCGAGCGCGGCCGATGGGAGGCCCGGGAACAGGGCATCGTCGGGTGTTTGGGCGATCGTGGCGCCGCCGCGCGATTGAATCGCCTTCAAACCCGAGACACCGTCGTCGAGTACCCCGGACAGCAGCACGCCAATGGCGCGTGGCCCGAACGTGATGGCGGCAGAGCGGAACAGCGCGTTGATGGCGGGACGGTGTCCGTTCTCGGTGGGCCCGCGGGTCACCAGCGTGCGATGGTCGTCGATCATGAGATGACGGTTCGGGACGCAGACGTACAGCCTCCCGGGCTCGAGCTCCTCGCCATTCGTGGCGGCGGCGGCAGGGAGAGATCCTGCGCGATCCAGGATCCGGGCCAGGACGCTGGGAGCGTCGATCGGCATGTGCAGGACGACCAGAACCGCCATCGGAAGATCCGCAGGCAGTTCGGCAGTCATCTGGGTGAGAGCCTCGACGCCTCCGGCGGACGCGCCAACGGCGACGACGCCGCGCAATCCGTTCCGGTCGGCCATTACGCCCACCCACTTCCAGCATCGGTGCGTTCAGTCTAGTTCTTTCAGGGGATTTCGATGAGAACCAGCCACGGACATCTCGACCCCGGGTAGTGGGCTACCCGATGGTGGGGGTGTGAAACCGTCGTTGACGGCGCGTGCTCAGCGCGGTCAGCGCTTGCGGCTGCAGTTCGGCTGGGCCGGCTTGGTCGGCCAGGCGCACACGTTGAGGTAGGTCTCGGTGCCCATCCCGCCGCCGTCGAACACACCGTAGCTGTCGCCGTGCGTGCCGGTGTAGGTGGCGCCGCCGCCACCCCCCGGTCCGCCGTCGGACGACACGATGGTGGTGACGGCCCAGCCCTTGCCCTCAAGTGCGGCCTTGTACGCCGTGACGACCTCGGTGGGGGCGCCCGTCACCTTGAAGCTGAGGTGAATCCCATTGTCCCCGATCGGGTCTGGGCCCCAGGTCTGGGCGGTGCCACCGGGTGTGGGGACCAGCGCCTGCAGTTGAGCGGGACTGGCCGGCGCCGCGGCCGAGGTGCTGGTCGGGGCGGAGCTCGACGATCCGTTGCCACCGGAATCGGCCTTGCCCCCGCAGCCCGCCACGAGGCCGATCACTGCCGCCGTGGCCGCCACGGCGCGGATTGCGTTGCCCATGGTCGCTCCCATCCTCGAGCGCACCGTATCAACGTATTCGACGCTGTGGTCAAAAATGGCGTGGTTGGGTGGACGCGGGCGACGCACCTACGATGCCAGGGTGGCAGGGGACGGCTGGGTAGCGCAGATCCCGACGGCCACCTACGGCCCGCCCCGGCTCGGTGGTGCGGTCATCGCGCGGCCGGCGATCACCGGATTGCTGTCCGGTTCGGATGCCGAACTGGTGGTGGTCACCGCGCCCGCCGGATACGGCAAGTCCACGGCGGTGGCGCTCTGGGATGACGCCGACACCCGGCGGTTCGCCTGGGTGCGGCTGGACCATCTCGACAACGACCCTGCCCACCTGCTGCTGCACCTGGTGACGGCGGTGGACCAGGTCGCCTCGGTCGATGCCGCGACATTTCAGTACCTGCGTGGCGCAGGCCGCGCTGTCGATACCCAACTGGTTCCCGCCGCGATCGCGGCGCTGGAGTCCGCCGGTCCGATCGTGTTGGTGCTGGACGATGTTCACGAGCTGACGCACGAGGCGGCGGTGTCGGCCCTGCGTGCCCTGGTCCAACTTGCCCCGGAGTCGACGACGCTGACGTTGATCGGCCGCACCGCGCCGCCGCTCGATCTGGCGCGGCGCCGGCTGCAGGGCGGCGTGCTCGAGGTCGGTACCGACGAGCTGAAACTCTCGGTGGCAGAGGCAGAATCGGCTCTCGGCTCGGTCGGCTGTCCGGCCGGCCCGACGGCCGCGCTGGTGGTCGACCGCTGCGAGGGTTGGGCAGCAGGCGTGGTGATGGCGGCCATGGCCTTGCGTGACGGTTCGTCTGCCGAGGCGATCACCGGACGGCACCGCCTGGTCGCGGACTATCTGGTCGAAGAAGTACTGGGCCGGCTGGACCCGGCCGTCGAGGTGTTCCTCGTGGAATCCGCGGTGCTCGACCACTTCACCGCCGACGACCTGAACAGCGTTCTCCAGCGCGAAGATTCAGCTGACATGCTGAGTGCGATCCATGCCTCCGGCAACCTGTTCCTGGTCTCACTCGATGAGCAGGGCATCGAGTACCGGTACCACCGACTGTTCGCCGACCTGCTCCGTGCGCGGCTGCGCAATCGCGATCCGGAGCGGTTCCGCGCCCTGGCGTCCCGCGCGGCGGCGCATCTCGAGCGGTCCGGCGATATCGACGGCGCCCTCTTGCAGGCGCTGGCGGCCGATGACCCGGCACACGCCGCGGCGCTGGTGGAACGCGATGCGGTGCGTCTCGGATTCGATGGCCGCGCAGGCATCTTGGAGCGCCGGCTGAGCCTGCTCGACGAGCACGTCTTCGCCGACCATCCTGATGCCGCGATCGCCCGGGCCTGGTTCGGGCTGACGCTGGGGGACGCCGACCTGATCCAGCGGTCCCTGCTGCTGGCCGCTGCCGCGGACGGTGGTGCGGCCTTGGCGGATGGTGCCCCGTCAGTGAAAGTTGCTGCCGCCCTGGTCGGTTCACTCGTCGGCATCGGCGGGGTGCTCGAGGTGGTCCGGCATGCCGACACGGTCTGCGCCGCGGGCAACCACCTCGTGAACCCGTGGTGGGGTGCGGCCGCCTCCGTCAAAGGCGGTGCACTGTCGATGGCCGGGGACGCCGAAAGTGCCAGGACGACACTGGAATCGTCGCTCCCGGTGCTCGACGACCTTCCCGGCTTCCGGGCCGTGGCGCTGGCACATCTGGCTCTGCTGGACCTCGACGACGGGGCCCTGCAGTCCGCGGCGCGGCGCAGCGCCCAGGCCCGCAGCATCGTCGACTCCCGCGACCTGTGCGACCTGGTGCCCATCATCTTGGTGTACGCCGTGGACGGGTTGGTGCGCAGCCACCGCGGCGACGTCGCCGGGGCGCGAGATGCGGTGCGGGGCACCGAACGGCTGCTGGACCGGCTGGGCGACCTGGCGGCGCGCACGGCGGCACTGGGACATGCGCTGACGGCGGCCACCGCCCTCGAGATCGACGACCCGGAACTCTGCCGGCGGCATCTCGACGCAGGGCTGTTGGCCGCCCGGCGGGAGCCCGATGCGGCGTCGGTGCACCTACGGTTGGCGCGCGTTCGGGAATTGCTCGCCGCACACGCGCAGCACGGGCCGCGGCCATCGCTGACCGCGGCCGAGCTGCGTCTGCTCCCGCACCTGGCGACCCACCTGTCGCTGCAGAAGATCGCCGGCGAACTGCACCTGGGGCGGGAGACCGTGAAGAGTCAGGCCAAGGCGATCTACCGCAAGCTGTCGGTGTCGTCGCGCGCCGAGGCCGTCGCCGAGGCGGCGCGCCTCGGTCTGCTCGACCAGCCCTGACCCGTCAGGCCTTCCGGGCCAGGAAGCGGGCGAACGGGATCAGCATCGTGAACTCGGCGATCAGCACCACCGTGATCATCACCGTGACGCGCGGATCGCCGAAGTTCTGGCCGGCCACCACGAAGGCGGCCGCCGCATTGCGTTGCGCGGTACCCAACGCGAGTACGGGCCGCGCGGCCGAGCTGAAAAACACCAGGGCCCAGCCGATTCCGGCGCAGATTGCGGTGTAGACGATGGCCGCCAGGATGCCCCGCGTGCCGTACACCGACAGCACCTCCCGGAAATTGGCGACGATGGTCAGGACGACCACCAGCACCATGCTGACGGTGCTCAGCAGCCCGATGGCCGGCCTGACGCGCGCTGCCGACGCCTCAGCCTGCTTGCGCCAGAACAGCCCGATCGCCAAGGGGATCAGCATGAGAATCACCAGCGAGGACGCGATCGCGAGCGGATCGACCGCCGACCCCTTGAGGAAGATCGGCAGCACGATCGGCACATAGACCACTGTCGTGATCATCAGCAGCACCATCAGGCCGACACTCAACCCGGTGTCGGCCTTGGCGAACTCGGCGAGCTTGATCAGGAACGGTGCGCCCGCGGCCAGGCCGCACAGCAGCAGGCCCACGCCCAGCGGCTCGTCGAGGTCGAGCAGCCGCCACAGCGCGAGCGCAACCAATGGCGCCGCAACGAAATTGGCGACCAGGGTCAGGCTCACCACCCGAATGTCCTTGAGTGGCGCCAGAATCTGGGCCGGGGTCAGGCTCAGCCCCACACCCAGGGTGCTGGACACCACGAACAGGACGACGGCGATGTTGGAACCGCGCGCCGCCAGATCGGTCAGCGTCACATCGTCACCAGGTTGCGCCAGAACGACTTCAGGCTGTCGCTGGCACCGAACAGGGTGGTGAAGTGCGTCGAGTCGACCAGCACGATGTCGCCGGCGCGCTCACCGGTCGGCGGCATGTGGATCAGCGCGTTGAACTCGGTGTTGCCCGCCAGGGTGAACGGGTGCGGCCGGGTCTGGTCGATCAACTGGCGGCCCAGCACCCGAAGATCGGCACTCTCCGGGGCGGTGAGCTGGTAGTGCGGCAGGTGCGGGTGCAGCGCCAGGGTGGTCACGTCGCGCAGCAGGCCTGCCGAATCCAGATCGCGGAAAGCGGTGAGCGGCACAATCTGTTTGGTGCCCTCGACCGTCGCCGGGCGCAGACCCCACGTGTTGTGCACCGGGATGTTCAGCCCCTTCAGCAACGACCGCGCGAATCCGCTGAAATTCTGGACGCGCGGCGTCAGCGGGTCACCGTGATGCAGGTACTCCATCTGCTGCTGCTCTTTGTCGTCGGTGAAGCCGACGTCGTGGTGCGGGGCCAGCATCAGGCACGTGCCTTCGCGCTTCAGCCACTGCTGGATCGCGGCCACCTCTTCCGGGGTGGCTTCCTCGTCGCCGAGCAGGTGGTCCAGTCCGAAGATCATCAGGGTGTCGGTGTCGTTCAGGATGCGTTCGTCGATCGGCAGCCGGTAGCCGGCCTGATCGACACGCTGGAACACCGCCACGGGATGGCCGGTCGCCGCACCGGCCACATCCTGAAAGGACAGGGAGGAGCGGTGGAACAACTCCAGCGTGCCGTCGACGCCCTGCAGGAACTCCCGCGCGCTGTATTCGGCGCCTTCGTACGCCGGCCACGTCGCCGCGCGCACCTCGGTCATGGTGGAGAACCGGTTGTACAGCAGCGCCGGGTCCCGCTGGGCCTCCCACGGGTAGCTCCACGACCAGTAGATGCTGACGCGGCGGTTGCCGTTGTGGGGACGGGTGATGTGGGCCTGGTTGTAGGTGCGGGCGTATGAACTCATGATGCTCCTTGCTGTCCGAGTGTTGACAGGTAACGCAGTGCGGTCAGGCCGGGCAGGAAGAAGTATGCCCCGCCGCGCAGCGTGGTGAATGCCGGTAATCCTTTGTGTACCTTGCGGATCGGTCGCTTCGGGATCGTGAAGTCGAGCGTGCCGTCCTGGGTTCCGCAGATGGGGTCGTGTTCGTTGCCGAGCTCTTGGAACGCGGTGTCGTTGATCCACACGTTCTGGGCGAACTCGAATTGCCGCACCAGGCTGGCGCAGATCAGGAACATCCCCACACCGCGCTCGACACCGTCGTCGGCGGCGCCTTCAGGGAGTGCCGGGCCGTAGGTGCCGCTGCGCCGGATCATCCTGCGTCGATTGGGATTCGGTTCGGTGTCGCGCGGGTTGAGCCGACGTGCGTGCGAGCCGACCGGGCACTTGTAGCCGTGCGGATCCATCGTCGCGTAGTCGAAATCGTTGTTGCGCATCGGGTCTGCGCCGAGTTCCGGATCGTCGTGCTCGGGCGCCAGGACCAGCGGTGCGCCGCTGCGCCACCTGCCCATGAACTTGGCGGCCAGCAGCTCCTGGCCCTCGGCGTCCTCGGCATGCTGCTTCAGATAGTCGCGGAAGGTCCCGACATGCTCCTCCAACCGGCGGTATGCCATGTAGCTGCCGTTGCGGGAAAGCACTTCGAGGGCAGGCTGATTCGCCACCAGTCCTTCCTCGTCCGGATATCCGAGGAGAAACTCGCCCGCGGCCAGCGCTCCACCGGCGCCGGGGATCATCGTCTCGCCGGAACCGGCCATCTGCGGTTGTGACACCGGATCGCGGTAGCCGAAGTGGTCGTGGTCGTACTCGAACGGCGCCGTGGCCGCCAGATCGAGATGCGACAGCGACCGCACGCCGGGGCACCGGGCCAACAGCGCGTCGTGCTCGCCGACGCACCGCACCCGCTCCTCCTCGTCCCGCGCGAACAGGATGACGATGGCGTGCAGGTCGTCACCCGCGAGCCCGCCCACCCAGTGCTCCGGCGCGGCCGCGCCGGTATCACCCAGGATGTCGGCGCGGGCGGCCATGCCTTCGCGGAACTCGGCCGGGAAAGTGGCAAGCGTCTGCGCGTCAAGTCCCAACGCACGCAAGCCGTTCCAGGTGAACGCCAGGTTCACCCACCGCTTGAATACGTTGACCGTCTCGCGGACATCGCTGGCCGACTGCACGAGCGGGACCATCTCGGCCAGCCAGGCCTGCCCGGCCTCGGGGGTGTCGAACGACAGGAACTCGTACCGACCGGTGAGGTGCGGTGTCCCGGTCAGCATGATGTGCTGAATATCGTCGAACTCGAGTGCTGTCACTGCATCTGGTCCAACATGTCAGAGAACGCGGCCTTGAGCCGCAGGGCCTTTTTGATCTCCACCGCCGTCACATACGGGTATTCGCCGTACTCCAGGAAGCTCGGCACCTGGTGCTCGCGGACGAACATGATGAACGCCTCGGGGTTGGTCTTCCAGTCCGCCGGGAAGCCCTCCAGATGGGTGAACGCCGTGGTGATGCCCGTCGAGCTGAACAGCTTGACGGCGTCCTCGGTGTACTTGTCGAAGTCGGTGTCGAAGATGCCCTGGTACTGGAAGTGCAGGCCCGAACCGACGTCGAACAGGTTCCACCGCAGGTAGTGCAGCTTCAGCGGGGCCAGCACGTCGGGCTGCGCCGCGACCGCGGCCTCGAGCTGCTTGCCGTAGTCGCGGATCGCCTGCTCATGGCCGTCGAGCACCTTGGCGATGATGTTGAAGCCGTAGCACGCCGGGGTGCGTGGGAAGACCGGCCCGTAGCGACCGCGCGTGAGCTCGAAGTAGCCCTCCTTCGGGATGGCCAGAGCTGCGGGTTGGGTCCAATCGTCATTTCCGTTGTGCGCCATGGCAACGAGATTATGGACGCGGCGGGCACCCGTCGTCCCCCGATTCGGGGGAAATTGACGCAGCCGGTTCAGCCCCGGCTGACGGTGTTGGACCGACCCGGATCAGGAACTTCCGGATTTCCCGAGTGGTACGTCACGTGGTTGTCCATGCCAGACGTGACGATCTTGTCGGCGGAGTCGACGGTCACGGTGTTCTCGATGCCGGAGACCTCGACGGTCGAGCAGTGCCCGGTGATGGTGACGCTGTTGGACACCCCGCTGATGGTGATCTTGCGGTCGTTGCACGCCACGGTGCGGTGGCCGCGCACCCCCGCGACCTGAATGGCCCGGTTGGGATCGTCGGACTGCGGCGGCAATTCGACGAGACCGGGGCCCGACATCACCGTGGTGCCGTTGACGACCACCGACGATTCGTCGCCCGGTTGCGGCGGGGTCGGGACGGCGACCGAGATGCTGGGCTGGCGGCCAGGGGAAGGTGGGAGAAACGTCGTGTGTTTCTTGCCGGTCAAGTTGGTGACGAAGATGATCGCGGCCACCACTGGGCCGACGATGACGGCGAGGACGACGACGCCCAGGATCATGCGGCGTGCCGCGGTGCTCGGCACGCCCGGCGGCAACGGTTGCGGCGGCCAGGTCGTTTGGGGCTGGCGGTACTGGGCGGGGTACGAACTGCTTGCCACCGGTGTGGGCGGGTGCCACTGCTGGCCGGGCTCGGTCAACTCCGACGCCCGGGGCCGGTCGTTCATCGCGCGCTCGAGCTCGCGGATGCGGGCTTCTGGATCGTCGTCGCGACTCATGATCCGATGCTGTCACACCCGGCGAAGTCAACGCCACAGGTAGCGGGTCTTGGGCCGGCCTGTGCCGCCGTATTCGCTTCGGCGCGTGACGGTTCCGTCGTCGGCCAGGCGCTCCAGATAGCGCCACGCGGTCACCCTGGCCACCCCGACCGCCTTGGCGGCCTCGTCGGCCGTCAGGCCGTCGGGACTGTCCCGAACGGCGCGGGCGATGTCGTCGTTGGTCAGTGTCGCCGCACCTTTCGGGGCCGCGGATTTGTCTGCGCCGGTGCGTAATTCGGCGAGGGCGCGGTCCACCTCGGCCTGACTGGCCGCGTCGACTCCGGCCGGGAGCGCTGTCCGGTACCGTGCGTAGCGCTCCAGCCGATCACGGAACGCCGCGAAGGTGAACGGCTTCAACAGATACGCCAACGCCCCGTGCGCGACGGCCGCGCGCACCATCTCCAGATCGCGCTCGGAGGTGATGGCGATGATGTCCGGAGCGGGCCGCAGCCCGGACAGCGCCGACGCCAGGCTGATGCCGCTGGCATCGGGCAGTCCGAGGTCCAGCAGGACCAGGTCGATGGGCGCGTCGGTCGTGGTCGCCCGCGTCGCGGCCTGGATGGCCTCGCGCGCGGTGTGGGCCACCGCCGCGACGGAAAAACCTTCCAGCCGTTCGACATACGTGCGGTGGGCTTCGGCGATCAGGGGATCGTCGTCGACGATCAGTACGGTGGTCACGCGACTGCCGCCGGGATCGTCACCGACACCACCGAACCGTAGCTGACATCGGACGACAGCGTGCCCCCGTGCCGCTTGACCACCTGCGCCACCAAGGCGAGCCCGAGTCCGTGCCCGGGCGCCGATTTCGTCGAATAGCCACGGCGCATGGCGTTTTCGAATGTCGCCGGGTCCATGCCGGTGCCGCTGTCGGCCACGCGCATCAGTAGGTCGGCGCCCGGCTCGCACCGCACCGTCACCTCGACCCACGGCTCGTCACGATCGCACGCGTCCATCGCGTTGTCGATCAGGTTGCCCAGCACCGTCACCATTTCCGGACCACTCAACGGTAGTTGTGAAGTGTCGGAAGGTAATTGCGAGTCCGCGGTGACGGTGAACTCGATACCGCGTTCGTGGGCCTGCGCGTTCTTGCCCAGCAGCAGTGCCACGAGGGCGGGTTCGCGGACCTCGCTCGACAGCCGGTCGACGAGTCGCTGGGACAGCTCCAGTTCGTCGGTGGCGAAGGTCACGGCGTCGGACGGGCGGCCCATCTCGACCATGGTGATCACCGTGTGCAGCTTGTTCGCCGCTTCGTGCGCCTGTGCCCGCAGCGAGTCGGTGAGGACCTTCAACGAGCTGAGTTCGCCCAGGGTGCTTTGCAATTCGGTGCGGTCCCGGATCGTCACGACTTCCGAACCCGAGGCGCCGGACACCGGTGACCGGCTGACCACCAGCACTCGGTCGTCGGTTACGTGGACCTCGTCGCGCACCCCGGGATCGGCCGCGCGCAGGAAGTCCGGCAGATCGGACCTCGACACCGCGCCCGGCGGCAGGGCGAGCAGCCGGCGCGCCTCGTCGTTGGCCAGCGCCACGCGCCCGTTCTCCAACACCAGCAGGCCTTCGGACACCGAATGCAGGACGGCGTCGTGGTGTTCGTACATCACCCGCAACTGGTCCGGCCGCAGCCCGTGGGTCTGACGGAGCAGCCGGCGCCGGATGAGCCACGCGCCGAGTAGCGAAAGGGCAAGGGCGGCAAGGCCGATCGCCACGATCATCGGGATCTGATGGCGCCACTGCGCGGTCAGCGTGGTCTCGGTGATGCCGGCGGCGACCAGACCGAGCACCTGCCCGGAGCTGTCCCGCACCGGGGTGATGGTGCGCACCGACCGGCCCAGGGTCCCGGTGTAGAACTCGGTGTGCGTCCGGCCTTTCAGGGCCTGCTCCATGGTGCCCAGGTAGTGGCCGCCGATCTGACGCGGGTCGGTGTGGGTGAACCGGGTCCCGTCGGGCGCCATGACGGTGATGAAGGCGATGCCGGTCTGGGCCCGAACGGTTTCGGTGACCGGCTGCAGGACTTCCGTGGCGTTGCCCGCCCGGATGGCGGCAGCCGTCGACGGCGCGTCGGCCAGTGCCGTGACGATGCCGGTGAGCAGCTGTTTGGCCGCGGCATCGTTGGTGCGGCGGGACTGCACCACGGCCAGGGCGCTACCGGCCGCCACCACCACGATGATGATCGCGATCTGCAGCGCGACGATCTGGCCGGCCAGGGACCAGCGCGGCGCGGCCGGCCAACTGCGCATCACTGCGTCCTTCTGTAATCCGCCTGCTCCCGCGTCCCCGCGTGAACTTCCGTGAACGAAATGAACATTTTAGTTAAGTAGCCGCCATCATGCTTCATGGCCTACTACCTGCGGCTTCACCGTACCGCAGCCTGGTAAAAACGGGGTACGCCGCTGCGGGTTTAACATAACTGGCATGGCCACCGCAGCAACCCACCACCGCACCGCTACCGTCCCTGACCTGCACGAACTGCAATCGTCTTGGATTCTCTCGATGCGCGCTCAGCGCAAATCTCCCGCGACCATTGAGCAGTACGAGATCGGCCTCCGGCTGTTCCTGCGCTGGTGCGACGAGCACGGTCACCAGGCTGTCATCGACCGCCAGCTCACGCAGCTGTTTATCGCAGATCTGCTGGAGACCGTGCAGCCCGCGACGGCAGCTCTCCGACTTCAAGCGATGAAGCAGTTCGGCCACTGGCTTGTCGAGGAAGGCGAGATCGAGGAGAACCCCCTCATCGGTGTGAAGGCCCCGAAGCTCGACACCAAGATCGTCGAGTGCCTCACCGAGGACGAGCTGCGGGACCTCTTCGCCGCCTGCAAGGGCAAGGAATTCCGCGACCGCCGGGACGAGGCCATCGTCCGGCTGCTGGCGGAGACGGGGATGCGGGCTGGCGAGATTCTGCGGCTGACGGTGGACGACGTGGACCTGACGCGGGGCATCTTGGCCATCAGGAAGGCGAAGACTGGCCAGGGCCGTCTGGTGCCATTTGGTCCGCAGACGGGCCAAGCGGTGGACCGCTACATCAGGGCACGGCGTACGCATCGGCTAGCGGCCACCCCGGCGCTTCTGCTCGGTGACAACACCCGAGGCACGATCGCCTACCACGGGATGAGAAACGCGATCATGATGCGGGCAGAGCAGGCCGGTATCAAGAACTTTCACCTTCACAAGTTGCGGCATACGGCGGCCTCGCGGTGGCTCGCCGCAGGAGGTTCGGAGGGCGGCCTCATGGCAGTCGCAGGTTGGTCGAACCGCAACATGATCGACCGGTACACGCGCGCGACCGCAGGTGAAAGAGCCGCAGCGGAGGCGCGCAAGCTCAACTTGGGGGACCTCTAAACATCAAGCGCCGCAACACTCTACGTTTGGCGATGGCGGTTGGGGCGCCGGAAGCGGCGTACACTTGTAAGCCGTAGTCGAGAACTCGCGCCTATAGACCAGGTTTTGGTCGGCGGCGAAGACAGACCCGGCCCAGTAGTGGGGAAGTTCCGGGAAGGTGCCGTACAGGAAGACGCGGTCCATATGACCGTGCCTTTCAAACGGTTCTCACCTTCCTGTGAGAGGACCACGAAGTGCCGTACCCAAGTGCGGAAGAACGCCGCCTAGTCGCGCAAATCGCCAGTTTGACCGGTTGGGCCAACACCGAGGATCGCACTGCTCGGATGGCCAAACCGAAGGCCAAGTCGCCAGCCGACATAAGTTGGCACGCAAGAAGGTTGGGCTTCGATCCAGAGAGCCTGACCGACGAGCAGTGGAAGCGGGCGAACTCTGCCCGACGCGCCTACTTCGCAAAGCTGGCGCATAAGAGCGCGAAAGCGCGTCGGCTGCGGCGGCAGGCCCGGAACGGCGGCAGTGCCGGTGACATCTGATGGCACGAGGCAGCTCCATGTTCCCGGCCGAGCTGTTCAACGACGAGCGATTCCGGCGACTCGACGACGGCCCACAACGGCTTTTGATGTGGTTGTGGGTTCACCCCGATCTCAACGGGGCTGGTGTCATCGCCATCCAACCGCGCGAATGGGCCTCCGCGGCGGCCAATCTCACGGCCGACCTCATCGAGGACTACGCAAAGCAACTGCGCGTCGAAGGTTGGGTCGACTACGACGACGGCCAGCTGTGGATCAAGCCCTTCATGCTTCTCGATGGCGTGCTGAAAAGTCCGAGCGGCTATATCAGTGCGGCGCGCGCTGTGAAGACCATTAGATCCCGCAGGCTACGCAACGCGGTCTGGCAGCTGTTCGAAGCGTTCGGGAAGCCCACGGCGCCGATGCCTGAACAGAAGAAGGACGAAAGCGAAGGGGACTACGCCAAGAGGGTTAAACGGGCGGCTGGTCTCAACGCTTCTGTAGAGACCGCGTGGGCCGAGACCCAGCGCAGCATCTCGAATCCCGGCGTGCTTGAGTCGCTTTCGGGCGCGGTGGGGATGCACCTACCGATGGGGCATCGGATGGAGCTACAGATGCGTCCACCGATGGGGCGCGTTGATGTTGAAGCTGATGATGACGTTGGTGTCGATCAACAGGAACCACGGCAAAACGGTGAATCCAAGGCCGATGTAGCCGCTAACGGCTTCGGCTTGTGTTCGCAGGGTTGCGACAGTCCGGCTGGGCACGGCTCGCGCAATCACCTGTGCGAGGAATGCGCTCGGACGGTGACGTGGTGACCGCACGGTGCGCCGACTGTGGCAAGAGGCCATCGCAGGGTGGCCTAGTCGCCTGGCGACCCGACCTATGCCGTCCGTGCAGTGAGGCGCTGAAGCATCCGAGTCAGCGCGGCACTACTTGGAAGCGCTCGTGAGCCGCATCGACAAGCAGTGTCCGATCTGCGGCGATCCTTGCCAGGCCGGTCAAGAGCGCTACGGCGGCCATTTGAGCTGTCTTGGCCCTTGCCGGAAGTGCCATCGCTATCCGGCGATCAGGCCGGGTGGTCCGTGTCGAGATTGTGTTCGGAAGTACGGCGACAGCGTGGCGGCCGATGAAGTCTGATCGCGACCGTGCCGCCGAATCGTGGTTGGACGGCTACCTCAGACAGCATCACGGGTGGGTCCTGGAGAACCGAGCTTTGCTCGCTCGGGCAGAGGCGGGGATCGGGGACCTGGCGTTCGATCGCGCCGTTCGGGCAATCGCGGTGAGGACCGCTGCTCCCGGCCTGGAGAAGTATTGGGCTCTGTCGTTGCCGGGTGTTCTCCCAGAACGCGAGCCGGAACCTGAACCCGAACCCGAGCCGGAGCCCCCGCCCGATCCTGAACCCGAGCCCGAAGACCAGGGCAGCATCGAGGTACCTGCGGACACCTGGAGCGGTGCGATTCTCATCTGCCATCGAGTGGGACCGCCAAATCGGTGGTTCGTCTGGGCGAGCATGGCGGAGGCCGTTGAGGCGTCGGAAGAACTATCGCCGTGCGACGGCCGCTGCGAGGGCGAGCACACCGTCATCTGGGTCAGTTACGGCAACTTCCGGTGCCGTCGCGTGAAGGCCACGGCGGCACCGCCCCGGCCAAACCCGCCGCCCCCGTCCCACAAAAGTCCGGCTGTGCGGGTCGCTGGGGCTCGTTCTGCGGTGGCCGGGGGTAAGCGCACCGGCCAGCCCAAAGTGTCCCGGCAGCGTTGCGCTGGTGGGGATTTGAGTTGACACCAGATTGGTGTCGCTTTGAGAAGGAGAGAGATAGAGATGAAGAAGGACGCAAGCCCGAGCGATCGTTACCGACCTCAGCAGGTCCGAATCCTCAGGCAAATTCGTGGCGCGGGGACGTTGGTCGACTCCCTGGTGAGCTCGGTGCAGGAGCTCCTCCGGGCGGCGGAGGGTATGGAATGTGGTCGTGTCTTGCTCCACCCAAACGGCGAGCCGTTCACCGCGCAGGAGTGCCTGAACCTGCTGTTGGAGGGCAACGGTTTTTGTCGGCCGGGTGTGCAGGAGGCACTGATTCGCGAGCTGGATACGAGCGCCGTGTTGAGACGCCACCGGCAAGAAGGGAATTCGGGTTCCAGCCGAGTGGTGTCACGATGAGGGAGGGTGGAGCGACGGGCGACTACGTCCGCGTAGAGAAAGATCATGTCCATATCAGCGGCATGGACGCGCGTGCGAGAGCTGCGCGCTTGGTGACCGCCGTGGCCCAACAGTCCGGCCAGGGGTTAGACCTGGAAGCGGTGTTCGGGGAGGACGAGCTGACCAGTGGCATTGACTGCCTTCGGTGCTGGACGGTCCTGGCCATGACGCTGGCGAGGGAGTGCCGGTACTGGATGGATGCCGCGAAAGTGACGCCAGGAGGGGCGAACTGATGTTCTTCGACAACGAGCCCCCCGGCCTGAGTGACGCCGACCGCGAGGCGGTCGCCAGTCCGTTGGCCGACTACGAGTTGCGCACCGTCGCCCGCTGGCAGGCCGAGGCGCTGCGGTCACGGGTGCCCAGCTTCACACTGGCCCGCCGTCTGGTCGCCGCCCTCATCAGCGGCGGCTGGCCGACCGCGCAAGCGGTGCTCGACGAAGCCGAGGCGCGGGGCCTGACCAAGGAGGTTCTGGAAGCCTGCGCGGCTGATGCGGCGGTGCTCACGCTCAGGTCGTCGGGTGGTGATGTGGACACTGCGTCGAACTACTTCGAGCAAATGTTGCGACACCAGCAATTGCTGGACGAGGGCGTCGAATAACGACCGTCGATCGCTGGACCTGCGGTTTCAGGAAAAGACCGTTATTGGAATTCGAGAGGGCACTTTTGCTCGAAATATGATGCTAGACAACGGATCTCAAGCGTCCTACGCTTGACCCTGCACGCTCGGCGTACGGGGCGACGAATCGTCGTCAAACGAAACTGCCGGTTTGGGTCCTGGGTTTGCGCAAACCCAACTAGAAGGACGACCCATGCAGACCATGGCGGACTTGCGCGCCGTTGTCGCGAGCGAATTGCAGAGCAGGCTAGAGGATTTCGCCACGCGGCGGGCTGACACCATGCCGTCGCAAGAAGAGTGGCGGCGAGTTCTTGAGCTCCGCAAGGAGCTGCGCGCGATCGACAAGTCGGCAGGCGTGGGGTCTCGAGCCCAGGAGTCTCCGATGACGATTGATGAACAGCGCCAATGGATTGCGCGCCTCGTAGCGCAGCGCGACCAGGCTACCGCCGAGGCCCGGCGGTTCTTGCAAGACGTGCAAGAGGATGGTCGCGACCACCTCAACGAGCGTGAGGCCGCACGGTTCGCCGTGATGCGCCGGAACATCTCCAAGCTCGATAAGCGCATCGAGGAAGGCCGCGCGACGTTGGGCCGACTGGGTGCGCGCAATGAAGGCCTCCAGGTGCTGCGCGAGCGCCAGGGGCTCGCGTGTGCTCAGCGCAAGCGCGGTGTTCCGGCCAGCACGTTCTCGCCGCTGAACTTCGACTTAGAGGAGCTGCGCGCCGTCCATGAGCGGGTAAAGCGTGGCGAGGCAGCGGGTTTCAAGACCAAGCGGGACTTTAACTCTGCTGAGGGCTTCCTGCCCGCAGAGCTGTACAACATCCCAACCTTTCCCCGGCACGAAAGACGGCTGCTGGAATTTTTGCCGGGGTTCGCGCTGGACGCTCCCTCGCTTGAGTACATCCAGGTCAACAGCGTGACCGGTGCTGCCGCTCCGGTGGATGAGGGTGCGCTCAAGCCCGAGCTCATCATGAACACCTCGCACGTCATCGTGACCGCGCAGAAGCTCGCGGCGCACACCGGCATCTCGTACGAGTCGGCGCAGGACTGGACCGCCTTCACCACGGCGGTAACGGTCGAACTGACCAAGCAAGTCGTGGATGCCGAGAACGAATTCCTGCTGTCGGGCATCGTTTCGGGTGGCACCACCCCGGTCGTTGAGACGCCGGGTCTGCTCAACACCACGGGCATCCTGACCCACCACATCACCAGCGAGACCGCACTGGACGCGGTGGAGATGAGCGTGGCTCAGCTGCGCACCGGCCCGTCGTTGTGTGAGCCGGACTTGCTGGTGCTGCATCCGACCACCTGGTCGGCCATTCGTCGGCAGAAGGATGGCTATCAGAGGTACATGGTCGCGCCCGACCCGACTCAGGACGAAGCACAGTCGCTCTGGGGAATTCGGGTGCTGCCCACCACGTCGATCGCGGCGGGCGTGGGCTGCCTCCTGGACACCCGGACCTTTGGCCGGGTGGCGGTGCGCGAGCCCATCGGTGTGCGGATCGGTTGGACCGGCACCGACTTCACCCAGAACATCTGGCGATACGTGGCAGAGGAGCGGCTGTGCTTGGCCGTGGAGCGGCCTAGCTGTGATGTCCGGGGACGTTGTCCCGTTATGTATCGGTGAGCCTGTGTGACAGGGAAGGCCTCCGGTTGTGAAGTGGA
>NZ_JBJIAL010000052.1:0-28223 GCF_045310895.1 Mycobacterium sp. SMC-18 | reverse complement strand
CGGACTCGGCACCGACCGAATCAACTGGAACGGAGGTCGCCTGAAACAAGCCGATCCACAGGTATTGACAATTCCTCTCCTCGCAATGGTCAACAGCACGCCGGTTTGGGCCGGCACGGACGGTAACTTCCCCGGGGCCAAGACGCCCGACCCCGTCGCCTACGCGAATTTCATGACGCAGGTCGCGACCCGGTACGGCAAGACGATCTCGGCCTACGAGGTGTGGAACGAGGTCAACTGCGTCTGTTTCTACGACCCGATCTCGCCGTCGAGCTACACCGAGTTGTTGAAGGCTGCCTACCCGGCGATCAAGGCGGCCGACCCGACCGCGACTGTCATCGCGGCAGGGCTCGGCAGCGTCTTCACGTTCGGTGGCGTCACCATGAACCCGGTGGATTACGTGAACGGGATGTACGCCGCCGGCGCGAAGGGCTACTTCGACGCGCTGGCGTTCCACCCGTACCAGGAGACGCTGAAGTTCTCGGACGGCGAGAACGTGGTCCTGTCGCCCTTTACCCAGATCCAGAAGATCTACGACCTGATGGCGGCCAACGGTGACGGTCTCAAGAAGATCTGGATCACCGAGTACGGGGTGCCGACCAACAACGTCAGCGAGCACACGCAAGCCGAGTTCATCAAGAACCTCATCGAAACCTGGCAGACGATGTCCACGAATGGCCAGTTCTACGGTGGGCCGATCTTCATCTACACCACGCGCGACGATCAGCCCGGCAGCGGCAAGTTCGGCGTCTTCTACGCGGACTGGATTCCGAAGGAAGCTGCGTTCGTCATCGCGCAGGAAATCCTGCGGCTCAACGGTGTCGGGGGCGTCGAAGGCATCGCGGCGCGGATCCTGGCCGCGGTGCGGCTGGCGATAGGCGCGGTCGTGGACACCGTCGTCAAGATCGGGCAAGCCGTGGTGAAAGTCGCTGACGCTGCCTGGAATGCGTTCGTCGACGTCACCAAGGCAGTGACGCAAGCCGTGGTCAACACGGTCAAATGGGTGGCGAACGCTGTGGTGCAGGGCGTGAAGTGGGTGGCCAACACCGCGGTCGACGTGACGAAGGCCGTGGTTGCGGGCATCTCGAACGTCATCCAGAAGATCGGCGACATCATCCGGCCGCCGGCATCGGTCGCCGCGGTGAACCCGACGGCGGCGCTGAAGGCAGTGGCCACCATGAAAGATGCTGCGGCGGAACTGGGCTCGCCGAAGGCGACGGCTGCGACGAAACCGGAGCCGACGACCGGCGTGAAGGCCGCCCCGGCCAAGGGCACTGACGTCAAGGACGCCGACGGACCGGACGCCGTGAAGGAACCGGCCAAGGAACCGGCCAAGGAAACCGCGGCCGAGCCCGAGGTGAAGCCGGTGGATGAGAAGGCGACAAACCCGAAGCCCGCGAACGTCGAGCCCGACGTGAAGACGCCCGAGGTCAAGGACACGCCCAAGGCAGAGCCCGACGACAAGAAGTCGGTGAGCCAGAAGGACCCGGCGGGAACCAAGAAGGACTCGGATTCCGATACGCCGAAACAAGCCGATGCGCCGAAGCGCGGCAAGGGCAAGAAGGCCGGGCAGCACCCGACCGGCAGCGGCAAGCCGGCGACCGGCCCGGCTGCCGATGACAGCCCGAAGGCCCAGTCGCCGCGTGGGGAGGTGGCGAAGTCGAAGCCGAAGCCGGTCAAGGCGGCTGCCGTTGGGGCATCGGCGCCGGGTGTCGCACACAACGAGTGAGCAAACGTTAGCCAACAATTCTTGATAGCGGTCCGCAGCACACAGTGGCATCATGGAATACATGACATCTGATGGGCTGACAAGGAGTTGGACATGTCTATCAATAAATTCGCAATTGTTGCCGCAGGCGCCCTGAGCTTTGCTGCTATCGGGCTGGGCGCGGGTCAGGCGAACGCCGACAATACCTGGTGGTGGATACCGGCTCCGTCGCCGGGCCACATCGGCCAGTTCTTCGGCGTTCCCCCAGGTCAAGTCGGTCAGTTGCCCTTTGTTCCGCCTCCGGGCCACTGGGACAAGCCGGGCAAATGGCTGCACTAGACCGCGTCTGACAATGACCGCTTCGCTTTCGGCGAAGCGGTCTTTTTATTCATTGACTCGTAAATTTTCGAAATGGCCCCCGGAAATCGTCTCGGCCGCCGGAGAAGAATTGTTCGTATTCGTAAATTTGACCGGTTTCGGCGGCCGGAATCGGCATAATCGGGTGCCATGGGGCGAACTTCGAAAGTGCAGACGAACGGCGACGACGGCGAGAATTCGGGGGAGGTATCGCGCCCGACAAGATCTACCAGGTCCGCGGCTATGTCCTGTCGAACATCACCTTCATCAAAGGCAATACCGGCTGGATCGTCTACGACACCCTGATCTCACCCGAAACCTGCCGCCGGCAAGAAGATCACCCTCAACGTGGACTTCACGGACCTCAAGAAGCAGTACGGCCTCACCGTCGAGAACGGCGTCCTCAACTATGCGGACGGCACCATCCCGAATGCCGACGCCGGGCTGAAACTGACCAAGGCGACAATGAACGAGATTCAGCTCGGCAAAGTCAAACTCGCCGACGCGATAACAGCGAACAACGTCACCGTGGAGGGCAATCGGCAGTCGGTGGACGAGTTCGTCGGACTGCTCGACACCTTCCAGCTCTGGTTCAACATCGTGACGCCGTAACCAGGGCGCATGCTGGTAGGTTTTGGCTCAGCGCGATTCAATCCGGGTGAACCGAAGCAATTGCGTTGAGTCCACCTGCATCTTCGGTAATTGACGATGTCGTACCCCTGTTTGTTGCGTTGACAGCAAACTGGTGCCTTCCTAACGTCCGGGCCAAGCTCGACGACGGAACGACACTGGGAGGCAGCTTGTGGCGCAACCGCTCCAGTCGTCTCCGCGCGCCTCCGCGGCCTGGACGCGCCCCGCTGTGGCGGTCGGCGATTTCATCGTCATGGCAGGCGAGACGTTCGCCGCGATGCTGCGGCCGCCGTACGCCTGGCGCGAGCTGATCGAGCAGATCTGGTTCGTCGCGCGCGTCTCCGTCGTACCGACTGTCGTGCTGTCGATTCCCTACACGGTGTTGATCGTCTTCACGCTCAACATCGTGCTGATCGAGGTCGGCGCCGGTGACCTGTCGGGCGCCGGCGCTGCGCTGGCTTCTGTGACACAGGTCGGACCGGTGGTCACCGCGATCGTCGTGGCCGGTGCCGGTTCGACCGCGATGTGTGCCGACCTCGGCGCGCGAACCATCAGAGAAGAAATCGACGCGATGAAAGTCATTGGCGTCAACCCGATTCCGGCACTCGTCGTGCCCCGCGTCCTCGCCGCGACATTCGTCGCGGCGATGCTCTATTCGATGGTGGCCGTCGTCGGCCTGGCCGGCAGCTACTTCTTCGTCGTATACATCCAGCACGTGACGCCCGGCGCGTTCATCGCGGGCATGACGCTGCTGACGGGCCTGCCGCAGGTGATCGTCTCCCTCGTCAAGGCATTGCTGTTCGGGCTGTCGGCCGGACTGATCGCGTGCTACAAGGGACTTTCGGTCGGTGGCGGCCCGACGGCCGTCGGTAACGCGGTCAACGAGACCGTCGTCTTCGCGTTCATGGCGCTGTTCCTGATCAACATCCTGGCAACCGCGTTCGGCGTGAAAGTGGCGCCATGACAGTCGATGTGGATGTCGACCGCCCGTCACCGCTCAGCGAACTCGCGGGCCAGGCGATCGCGGCGACCCGCCGGCTGGGCGAGCAGACGGCCTTCTACGGCAGTGCGCTTGCCGCCACCGCGGACGCCGTCCGGCGCTATCCGGGCGAGGTGCTGCGGCTCATCGCGGTCATGGGCATGGGGACCGGCGCACTCGCCGTCATCGGCGGCACTGTGGTCATCGTCGGGTTCCTCACGCTGTCCACCGGTGCGCTGATCGCCGTCCAGGGCTACAACACCCTGTCCAATGTCGGTATCGAAGCGCTGACGGGCTTCCTGGGGGCCTTTCTGAACGTGCGCTTCATCGCTCCCGCGACGGCCGGGGTGGCACTCGCGGCCACGATCGGAGCCGGGGCGACGGCACAGCTCGGTGCCATGCGCATCAACGAGGAGATCGACGCCCTGGAAGTGATGGGCATCCGGGTGATCACGTACCTGGCGGCGACCCGGATCGTCGCCGGCGTGGTGGCCGTCGTCCCGATCTACACCGTCGCGGTGTTGATGTCCTTCCTGGCCACCCGGTTCGGGACCACGATGATCTACGGCCAGTCGCGGGGCGTCTACGACCACTACTTCACGACGTTCCTGCACCCCAATGACCTCGCCTGGTCGTTCTTCGAGGCGCTGGCCATGGCGGCCGCGGTGATGGCGGTGCACACCTACTACGGCTTCACCGCCACCGGCGGGCCGGCCGGCGTCGGCGAGGCCGTCGGCCGCGCGGTCCGGACCTCGATCACCGCCGGCGTGTTCATCCTGCTCACCATCACGCTGTCCGTCTACGGCCAGTCCGGCAACTTCCACCTGGCTGGCTGAGCGAATGGCAAAGCGTGCGAACAAAACTCGGCGTGAGCAGA
This sequence comes from Mycobacterium sp. SMC-18, assembly GCF_045310895.1. Lineage (NCBI taxonomy): Bacteria > Bacillati > Actinomycetota > Actinomycetes > Mycobacteriales > Mycobacteriaceae > Mycobacterium > Mycobacterium sp. SMC-18. The sequence goes on along the minus strand of NZ_JBJIAL010000052.1, from coordinate 23,672 downwards.
TCGACCCGATCTGGTGGGCGCCTGTCCTGGTGATCGTGGTCGTCGCCATGACCGCGATGACGTGGCTGTTGTTCTCCGGATCGCTGCGCGGATTCGTGCCCTTGACCCTGATCTCCGACCGCGCCGGTCTGGTCATGGAGGACGGCGCGAAGGTGAAGCTCCGGGGCGTGCAGATCGGCGAGGTGGAATCCATCGGCAGCCGGACAGATACTGCGGGACACGTACTTTCGACGCTGAAACTCCGGATGTACCCCGGGCCGTTCGCGCAACTGCCGGGCAATGTCGAAGCGCAGATCCGATCGAGCACCGCGTTCGGCGCCAAGTACGTCGAACTGAATGTGCCGTCGACCGGTCCGAGCGGCGGCCACCTCCGATCGGGTGCGGTGCTGCAGTCACAGAACGTGACGGTCGAGGTCAACACCGTGTTCGAGAACCTCCAGTCGGTGGTGCAGGTGATCGACCCGACGAAGCTGAACTCGGTGCTCTCGGCGGTGGCCGAATCGTTGCGCGGCAAGGGCGACGTCATCGGCCAGGCGATCACCGATGCGAACCACGTTCTGCTGGAGGTGAATCCGCGCATGGACACCGTGCGCAAGGATTGGCAGTTGTTCGGGCAGACCGCACAGGCGTATTCGGCCGCGGCACAGGACATCGTGTCCATCCTGGATTCGTTCTCGACCACCGCCACCACGATCACCGGCCAGTCGAAGGAACTCGACGGCCTGTTGTTGTCGGCGGTCGGCTTCTCGCAGTCGGGCATCGACACCATCGGCGCCAACCAGACTGCCCTGGCGCGGGCGATGGAACTGCTGCGACCGACCACCGCACTCCTCGAGAAGTATTCGCCGACGTACACCTGCCTGTTCCAGGGCGCGCAATGGTTCCTCGAACACGGCGGCCGATATGCCATGGGCGGCAACGGGAAATCGGTGATCATGGATGTCGGATTGCTGGCCGGTGCCGATCCCTACCGGTTCCCCGACAACCTGCCCGTCGTCAATGCCAGCGGCGGACCCGGCGGCAAGCCGAGTTGCGGTTCGCTGCCCGACGTCAGCAAGAACTTCCCGGTCAAGTACCTGGTGACCGACACCGGTTACGGTGACGGCCTGGATATGCGGCCCAACCCCGGCATCGGTTTCCCCGGTTTCGCCAACTACTTCCCGGTGACCAAGCCGCAGCCCGAACCGCCGCGAATCCGGTACCCGGGTGGTCCGGCTCCCGGGTTGCCCGGTGTCGAGATGGGCGTACCCCAACCTGAGCCGGGGTCACCATGAGAAGCCGGATTCGCGGGACCGTGACCCGCGTCGTGATCTTCACCGTGGTCAGCCTGCTCTTCATGTTCGGGCTGCTGACGGTGTTCGGGCAGTTCCGTTTCGATTCGCGGGCTTCCTACCAGGCGGTGTTCAGCAACGTGTCGGGGTTGAAGGGCGGCAACTTCGTCCGTATCGCCGGCGTGGAGGTCGGGAAGGTCAAGAGCCTCGACTTGCACAAGGACGGCACCGTCACCATCGACTTCGCGATCGACAGGCAACTGACGCTCACCGAAGGCACCACCGCGACCGTCCGCTACGAGAATCTGATCGGCGACCGCTACCTGGCGCTCGAGGAAGGCCCCGGGTCGGTGCGCAAACTCCTTCCGGGCCAGACGATCCCGTTGTCCCGGACGTCGCCGGCATTGGATGTCGACGCGCTCATCGGCGGCTTCCGACCACTGTTCCGTGCGCTCGATCCCGATCAGGTCAACGCGTTGAGCGGTGAGCTGCTCCGGGTGTTCCAGGGCCAGGGCGGCACCATCTCGTCGGTGCTGGCCCAGACGTCGGCCCTGACGACAACTTTGGCGGGCCGGGATCAGCTCATCGGTGAGGTCGTCACCAACCTGAACACCGTGCTGGGGACGTTCGCGGCGCGTGACACACAGTTCGCCGACGGCCTGGACAAACTGTCGCAACTCGTCCAGGGTTTGGCCACCCGCAAATCCGACATCGCGACCGGGGTGGCGAACATCAACAGCGCGGCGCGGTCGGTCGCCGACCTGCTGACCGTGGCGCGCGAGCCGATCAAACAGACTGTGCAGCAGACGGATCGGGTGTCCGGCCAGATCGAGGCGGACCACGCCTACGTCGACGAGCTGGTGCGGACGCTGCCGGACGCGTACCAGATTCTTTCTCGCAACGGCCTGTACGGCGACTACTTCAGCTTCTATCTCTGCGACGCACTGCTGAAGTTGAATGGAAAGGGCGGCCAACCGGTGTACGTCAAAGTGGCCGGCCAGGAGTCGGGGCGGTGCACGCCGAAATGACGCGCATCAAGCTGAACATCAAGCCCCTGGCCGAACGTAACCGGTTGGCGGTTGGCGCGACCGGCATCGCGCTGATCATCGCGATCGTCGTCGCCGCTTTCAGCTACGACAAGATCCCGTTCATCAAGGGGACCTCCGACCACCAGGCGTACTTCGCCGATGCCGGCGGGATCAAGACGGGCAGTGACGTGCGGGTGTCTGGGCTGGGCGTCGGACGGGTCTCGGGAATTCACTTGGAGGGAGCCAAGGTTCGGGTGGATTTCACGGTGCGTGATGGCGTCGAACTGGGCGACCGCACCGAGGCCGCCATCAAGACCGAGACGGTGCTGGGTACCAAGGTGCTGGAGCTGACGCCGCGCGGTGACGGAAACCTGAACGGCCCCATCCCGATTGAACGCACCACCTCGCCGTACGATCTGCCGGCGGCGCTCGGTGATCTGACGACCACCATCAGCGGTCTGGACACCACCCAGCTGTCTTCGGCACTCAAGACGCTGGCGCAGACGTTCCAGAACACGCCACCCGATCTGAAGTTGGCGCTGGAGAGCGTGGCGCGCTTCTCCGACACCCTCGGTACCCGCGATGCCAAGCTGCGCCAGCTGCTCGCCGATGCCAACAAGGTGACTTCGGTGCTGGCCAAGCGCAGTGACCAGATTGCGCAGTTGGTGGTCAACACCGACGCGCTGCTGGGTGAGATTCTGTCGCAACGCAATTCGGTCGAGACGCTGATGGCCAACATCAGCGCCGCCACCGTGCAGCTCTCCGGTCTGGTGCAGGACAACCGGACGCAACTGAAGCCGGCCGTCGACAAGCTCAACGGCGTTCTCAGCATCCTCGACAACCGGAAGAAGGAGCTGCAGCGCACGCTGTACCTGCTGCGCAGGTATGCCATGTCGTTCGGCGAAGTGCTCGGTGCCGGGCCGTTCTTCAAAGCGTCGCTGGTGAACCTGTTCCCGGGTCAGTTCGATCAGCCGTTCATCGACGCGGCGTTCTCCGACCTGGGATTGGACCCCAACGTGCTGCTGCCGTCGCAGCTGACCGAGCCCGGCGCCGGTCAGCCGGGTACCCCGCCGCTACCGTCGCCGTATCCGCGCACCGGCCAGGGTGGACCGCCGAATCTCACTCTGCCCGAGGCGATCACCGGCAATCCCGGAGATCCGCGCTACCCCTATCGGGAACCGCTGCCCGCGCCGCCACCGGGAGGCCCGGCACCCGGACCGCCGGCCCTGGCTCCGGCCCCTGGCGAGGTGCCGCCGCCGACGGTCCCGCCCCCGACGCCGCTCCCGCCGTCGAACAATTCGCACACCGGTTCGCCCGGTGTGGTGTCAGATCCCGTTTCGCCCGTCGGAGGGAGGTGACCATGACCAGCTCCGAATCCACACCACGCGTGGGCAGCCGCCGGACGTGGCGCATCGCCCTCGCGCTCGGTCTCGTGGTCATCCTGGCGGTGGCCGCCACCGGACTGGCTCGATCCTGGTGGGTCACCGCTGTCCGGAGTACCTACGTCGCGTACTTCGCGAACACCAACGGCCTGTACACCGGCGACGACATCAGGATTTTGGGCGTCACCGTCGGCACGGTCGAGAAGATCGAACCGCAACCGCATGCCGCCAAAGTGACGTTCTCGGTGGACTCGCAATACGCGCTGCCCGCCGACGTCCGTGCCGCCATCTTGTCGCCGTCATTGGTGAGCGCCCGCGCGATTCAGTTGGTGCCCGCCTACACCAGTGGACCCAAACTCGCGGCGGGCTCCACCATTGCCCTGGACCGCACCGTGGTGCCGGTGGAATGGGACGACTTCCGTCAGCAACTGGAGAAGCTCACCGACTCGCTGCAGCCGACGAGTCCCGGCGGGCCCAGTGCCGTCGGCGAATTCATCAACAGCGCCGCGGACAACCTGCGCGGTCAGGGCGACACCGCGCGCGACACCGTCATCAAACTGTCCCGCGCGATGTCGGCTCTCGGTGATCACAGCACCGACATCTTCAGCACGGTGCGCAATCTGCAGTTGCTGGTCTCGGCACTGTCGTCCAGCAGCGATCTGCTCGCCGCCTTCAACACCAACATGGCGTCCATCACCACCGCACTGTCGAGCACGCCGAACAACATCGCCGATGCGACACGGAATCTGGACACCGCGGTCAAGGATTTGCGTGGCTTCATCGCGGAGAACAGGGAGGGGTTGGGGACCACCTTCGACCACCTCAACGCGATCACCACGGCGCTCAACGACAGCCGCACGGACCTCAAGCAGGTCCTGCACATCGCGCCGACGGTGTTCCAGAACTTCACCAACATCTACGACCCCGCGCAGAGCGCCATCACGGGCATCCTGGCACCCGTCAACTTCGCTGACACCGTGCAGTTCCTGTGCGGCGCAATCCAGTCCGCGGCACGGGAAGGCTTCGAGCAGTCCGCCAAGCTGTGCGTGCAGTACCTGGCGCCGATCATCAAGAACCGGCAGTACAACTTCGTGCCGATCGGCGGGAATCCGTTCGTCGGCGCGACGGCCCGGCCCAACGAGGTCACCTACAGCGAGCCGCGACTGCGGCCCGGCGGGGCTCCGCCGCAGGAGAACCCGGCGCCGGCTCCGCTGCCGGCAGAGGCCCCCGTATCGACCCCGACCGACCCCGGCCAGGGGCTGGCCGGCCTCATGGTTCCGCAGCAGGGGACGCAGCCATGAAGCGTCTCGTGACCGCGACCCTCGTCCTGCTCGGCGTGCTGACGCTGTCGGGATGCCAATGGCGCGGCCTGAATTCGCTGAGCCTGCCTGGCACCGCCGGCGACGGACCGGGTTCGTATGTGATTCAAGCGCAATTGCCCGACGTCGTGGTGATCCAGCAGAACACCCGCGTGCGCGTCGGTGACGTCAACGTCGGCAACGTCACCAAGATCGAGGTGCAGGACTGGCATGCGCTGGTGACCATGCGGATCGATGGCGACGTCCACCTGCCCGCCAACAGCACCGCCAAGGTCGGGCAGACCAGCCTGCTGGGCTCGATGCACATCGAGCTCAGCCCACCGGCCGGCGAAGCCCCGCAGGGCCGGCTGACCAACGGCGCGGTGATCCCGCTGTCCAGGGCCGCAACGTATCCCACCACCGAGCAGGCTCTCGCCTCGGCGTCGATCCTGCTCAATGGCGGCGGGTTGGCTCAACTGCAGGAGATCAACCAGACCTTCGCGAAGGCGTTGGCCGGCCGCGAGAACGACATGCGCAGCCTGCTGACCCAGCTCGACACGTTCATCTCACGACTCAATGATCAGACCGACGACATCATCTCCGCCACAGAGAATTTGAATTCTCTGGTGGGCCAGTTCGCGGCGAACCAGCGCACGGTCGACAAGGCGCTCACCACCATCCCGCAGGCCTTGGCGGTACTGGCAGAGCAGCGCGCGAAGCTGGCCGACGCGATCGATGCCGTCGGACGGTTCAGCGCGGTCGCGACGTCGACGGTCAAGCAGACCAAGGAGAGCCTGGTCGCCAACCTGCGGAGCATGGTGCCGGTGCTGCGGTCGCTGGCCGATTCGGGACCGGCACTGACCAAGGGCCTGGACTTCCTGTCGACCTACCCGTGGGTGAAAAGCAATCTCGGCAACTGGTTCCGGGGCGACTTCGCCAACATCACGATGATCATCGACCTGACGCTGAGCCGGCTCGACAGCAGCCTGTTCACCGGAACCCGGTGGGAGGGCAATCTCACCGAACTCGAAATGCAGTGGGGCCGCACGATCGGTCAGATGCCCAGCCCGTACACCGCGGGCAACCCGCTGATCGCTCCCTATCACTTCGGGGGGTACTGACATGCTGCGTCTACGCTTGTCCCGGACAGTCTGGATCCAGCTGGCGATCCTCGGTGCCGTCACCGTGATTGCCTGCAGCGTCATGGCATTCGGCTTCGTGCACGTACCGGCTCTGCTCGGGTACGGCCGGTACACCGTGACGGTCGAGTTGCCGGAGTCGGGCGGTCTGTACCCGACGTCGGTGGTCACCTACCGCGGCACCGAGATCGGCCGGGTCAGCGCGGTCGACGTCACCGCGGGTGGGGTGCGGGCCGAGCTGAATCTCGACTCCGCCATCAAGGTGCCTGCGGACGTATCGGCTGCGGTCCACAGCCGCTCGGCCGTCGGTGAACAGTTCGTCGAATTGATCCCTGCGGCAGGGCAATCCGATACCGGCCCGACCCTGCGCGGCGGCGCGACCATCCCGGTGGCCAAGGTGCGGATTCCGCCGGATATCGGCAACCTGCTCGATGCCACCAACCGGGCGCTGGAAGCCATCCCGCAGGACAATCTGCGTACCGTCGTCGACGAAGCCGACAAGGCCGTCAGCGGTCTCGGCCCTGAGTTGTCCCGCATCGTCAACGGCTCCACGTCACTGGCCATCGAGGCCGGCAAGAACGTCGGCCCGATCACGCAACTGATCGACCAGAGCCCGGCCGTGCTGAATTCGCAAGTGCAGACCGCGGACTCGATCGCGACGTGGGCGCAGCGAGCCGCGTCCATCACCGGCCAGTTCAAGGCCCAGAATGCGGCGTTCGCCGAGCTGCTCAAGCTCGGGCAGCCGACCCTGAATGAGGGCCGCGCCCTGTTCAACAGGTTCGCCCCGGCACTGCCGGTCCTGCTGGCCAACATGGTGAGCCTCGGCGAAATCGCGGTTGTCTATCGGCACGACATCGAACAATTGCTGGTGCTCTTCCCTCAGGGCACCGCGTTGATGTCAGCGATCGCGGTCGCCGACGCGGACCTCAAGACGCCCTATCGGGGTATCTACCTCGACTTCAAACTGAACATGAATCTGCCGCCGCCGTGCAACACCGGCTTCCTTCCGGTCAAGCAGCAGCGGGTCCCCACCGAGGTGGACTATCCCGAGCGTCCCGCCGGGGAGCTGTACTGCCGGGTTCCACAGGACTCCGACCTGAATGTCCGTGGCGTGCGGAATATTCCGTGCGAGAACAACCCCGCCAAGCGCGCACCGACCGTGGAGCTCTGCGAAAGCAACGAGCAGTACGTGCCCCTCAACGACGGTTACATCTGGAAGGGCGATCCCAACGCCACGCTGACGGGGCAGGGCGTCCCGCAGTACGCGCCGGGCACCGATCCCCGGCAGCGCCCCAGTGCCGCACCAGGGCCGGCACCCCCGGCACCCCCGGCACCCCCGGTGGCCGTGGTGCCCTACGACCCCGCGACCGGCGGTTACGTGGGACCTGATGGCAAGCCGTATACCGACTCCGACCTAGCCGCCGATCCGAAAGGCAAGACATGGCAGAGCATGCTGATCCCGAGCAGCTAGACACCGCCGATGCAGCCGATGCGGATGCAGCCGACGAAGATGCGGTCGCGGCGCCGAAACCGTCGCTGCAGCAACGGTTGCCGCGTGTCTCGCCGCTGGTCGCAACCGGACTGGCGCTGGTCGTCGCGGGGGGTGCCCTGGCGGGCTGGCTGGGCATTCGAGCACACCAGGCCGAACAGGGACAGATGCTGCGGAACCTGTACGTGCAGACTGCCCGCCAGGCCGCGCTGAACCTGACCACGATCAGCTACACCGAGGCGGACACCGACATTCGCCGGATACTCGACTCGTCGACCGGCGAATTCCGGGAAGACTTCCAGCGCCGGTCCCAGCCGTTCGTCGCGGTGGTGAAGCAGGCCCGCTCGAAATCCGAGGGTACCGTCACCGAAGCCGGACTCGAGTCGGTGACCGGTGATGGCGCACAGGTGCTTCTCGCGGTGTCGGTGCGGACGTCGCTGGCCGAGGCGCCGGCGGGTCCACCACGAAACTGGCGCATGCGGATCAGTGTCGCCAAGGACGGCGCGGGCGCCCGAATCTCCAACGTCCAGTTCGTGTCATGAGCACATCGGACGGTCAGGGCAACATGAAGGACAGGTCATGACAGTGACAGTGGATGTCGAAGAACGTCCCGTCGAACCCGACGAGACCGAGGCCGCCGAGGAGGCGGTTGTCGAAGCCGAACCTGCAGCTGCGCAGGGTGATTCGCGGAAGCCATGGGCGCGGTGGACGGGTCTGGCACTGGCGTTCGCCGCGATGCTGCTTGCCCTCGCCGCGGGGTACTTCAACTGGCAGGACGGGTCGGTGCGGCTCGCACAAGCCGCAGCCACCGAGTCGGTGCGGGCGGCGAGCGACGGCACCGTCGCCATGCTGTCGTACCGGCCGGAAACGGTTGACACCGAGCTGAAATCGGCCGCCGGCCGGCTGACCGGCGGGTTCCGCGACGAGTACACCAAGCTGGTCGACACCGTCGTGGCGCCAGGGGCCAAACAGAAACACATCTCCGCGGTCGCGACCGTTCCGGACGCCGCCTCGGTGTCGGCGACCGAAAACCACGCTGTGGTACTGGTTTTCGTCAACCAGACGACCACCATCGGTGCCGACGCGCCCACCGCGTCGACCTCGACGGTGCGGGTGACTCTCGACAAGGTGCACGATCGATGGCTGATCTCACAGTTCGATCCCGTGTGACGCGGGCGCTGGTGATGGTGTTCGCCGCGGGGGCCGCGGCCGGATGGATGGTGCCGCAGGCCCAGGCCGACCCGGTGACGTACGTGAACAGCGTCAACGTGCGGGGCGGCTTCAACTTCCCGAGCGGCGATGCCGCCATCGCCTACGGGCGCGGCGTGTGCGACAAGATCGCTGCGGGTCGGAGTTACGGGCAGATCATCGGTGACATCAAGGTCGACGTCACGGGTGGCGACGAAGGCCAGGCCAATTATCTTGTCGGACAGGTGATCAACGAACTGTGCCCCGAGCTGATCGGGCCGCTGCGCAGTTCCGCGGGCAACTACCGACCGGGGGCACAGTGAGTACTCGGTTGGCCGGGGTGATCCTGGCGGTCTTCGCGTGCGGCGCCGCGCTGCCTGCGGTGGCGCACGCCGACAACACGCGCCTCAACAACAGCGTGGTCGCCAACGTCTACACCATTCAGCACCAGGCCGGCTGCACCAATGACGTGGCGGTCAGCCCGCAGCTGCGGCTCGCCGCCGAGTGGCACGCGAACGACGTGCTGAACAACCGCGCCCTCGACGGCGACCTCGGCTCGGACGGGTCGACGGCACAGCGGCGCGCGGAAGCAGCGGGCTTCCGGGGCAAGGTGTTTCAGACGGTGGCGATCAATCAGTCAATCGCCATCAACAACCTGGATGTGCTGAACCAGTGGTACTACGACCCGCCGACCTACGCGATCATGGCCAACTGCGCCAACACCGTCATGGGCGTGTGGTCCGAGAACAGCCCCGACCGTTCGGTCGTCGTCGCGGTGTACGGCCAGCCGGGCGCGTAGCGGTAGCGTCAGCCCTACACCAGCTCGCGCAGCTCCTCGATGAGCTTGACGCGGTCGGCGGTCGTCGCACCCATCGGCACCACGTTGAGCACCGTCACGCCGGCCTCCCGGAATGCGGCGACGCGTTCCTTGACGAACTCGCGGCTGCCGATCAGCGAGATGTCGCGGACCAGTTCGTCGGGAACCACCTTTGCCGCACCGTCCTTGTCACCGGCTAGGTACAGCTCCTGGATGCGGTCGGCCTCGGCGCCGTAGCCGTACTTGGTGGCCACGTTGTGGTAGAAGTTCTTGCCCTTGGCGCCCATGCCGCCGATGTACAGCGCGATGTGCGGCTTAATGAATTCGCGCATTCCCTCGACGTTGTCGCCGATGGCCAGTGCCGGTCCAGCGTAGATGTCCATGGGCGGCAGCGACGCGTCACGCTTTGCGTAACCGGCCTCCAATGCATCTCCCCAGACGTCCTTGGCCTTCTCCGGCATGTAGAAGATCGGCTGCCAGCCTTCGGCGATCTCCGCGGCCAGCTCGACGTTCTTCGGCCCGAGTGCCGCCAGCAACACCGGGATGCGTTCGCGCACAGGGTGGTTGATGAGCTTGAGTGACTTCCCGAGGCCGGTGCCCTGACCTTCCGGCAACGGGATGGTGTAGTGCTTGCCCTGGTAGGCGAGGCGCTCGCGGCGCCACACCTGGCGGCAGATCTCGACGACCTCGCGGGTGCGGCCGATGGGGCTGTCATACGGGACGCCGTGAAAGCCTTCGATCACCTGCGGGCCGGACGCGCCGAGACCCAGGATGTACCGGCCGTCGGACACGTAGTCGAGGCCGGCGGCCGTCATCGCGGTCAGGGTCGGGGTGCGGGTGTAGAGCTGCAGGACGCCGGAGGCCAGTTCCACCCGCTCGGTGGCGGCAGCCAGGTAGCCGAGCGCGCTGATGGCGTCGAAGGAGTACGCCTCGGGGACGAAAACGACGTCCAGGCCGGCCTTTTCGAGGTCGGCGACCTCGGCCACGACCTCCTTGAAACCACCGGCGTAGTTGATGCCGAGACCGATCTTCATGCTCACTGCTCCTTCGCGGCCAGGGCGGCGATGGCTTCGGCGGCCTCGGCCTGGATCTGCGGGAACTGCGCGGCCATGGCCTCCGACAGCGCCTGTGCACCGGACAGCGGCCGGACCATGACCATGAAGTCGTCGATCAGGCCCTCGTCGTTGACGTGGATGAAGTCGCAGCCGGTGATTCTCTTGCCGCCGACCGTGGTCTCGAAAACCAGTGCGTGGCTGCCCGTTTCGGGGTCGTTGATCTCCCGGATGTAGCGGAAGTCCTCGAAGACCCGCAGCACGCCGCGCAGGATGGCGGCGGTGATGGGCTTGCCCGGGTAGGGCTTGAAGGCGACAGGGCTGGTGAACACCACGTCGTCGGCCAGACAGGCGGCCATGGCTTCCCCGTCGGCGGCCTCGACGGCCTTGCGGAATGCCTGCATCGCAAACCTCGCATAGTCAATTTGTTGATTAGGTACCGGTGACGCTAGCGGGACAAGCTCGGCATGTCTATATGTGACTAATCACTTTGTTGACTATTAGACTCCCTGGGCATGGCTCTGCGTGACGCCGTGTTGGCGGCCCTGCTCGACAGTGAGGCCTCGGGATATGACCTGGCCAAGGGCTTCGACGCGTCCGTCGCCAACTTCTGGATGGCCACGCCGCAGCAGCTGTACCGCGAACTCGACCGGCTCGCGGCCGACGGGCTGATCGAGGCCCGCGTGGTCGAACAGGAGCGACGGCCGAACAAGCGGATGTTCACGCTGACCGACGCCGGACGGGCCGCGGTGCATGCGTTCACGGAGGCGACACCCAAGCCCTTGGCCATGCGCGACGACCTGCTGGTCCAGGTCTCCACTGTCGACAGCGGGAACGCAGCGGCCGTGTGCGCCGGCCTGCGGGACCGAATCCAGTGGTCCACCAAGCAACTCGAGCTCTACGAACGGATTCGCAACCGAATACTGGGCGGGCGCAGCGAGGCTGCGTTCCTTGCCGAAGCCGAACGGGTGGGGCCCTATCTGACGCTGATGCGCGGCATCTCGTTCGAGCAGGAGAACCTGCGGTGGGCGCAGCAGGCGCTGGAGGTCATCGAGCGGCGACAGTCGCGGCGTTAACATCGGGTATGCCCGTCTGGGAGCTGGGTCCGGCGCAGATGATGGTCGTCGGCACCTTCGGCGACCTGGACATTCACCACCATGCCGCGGTGCAGATCGGGGTCGGGCTGACCGGACCGCTGACGGTTCGAACCGCCGGCGAGGCGGCCCGCAGTGGACACGTCGTCGTCATCGCCAGCGGTGCCGGCCACGCGGTACGGTCGGCGCCCACCGATCTGACGTTGGCGCTGTATCTGGCGCCGCACAGCTGGCCCGGGTCAGCGCTGCACGCACTGAGCCAGAGCGAATCCGAGGACGGCATCTGGATGCCCGGGGATGGCCAGGTGTTGGCGCGAGCCGTGGCCGACGCGTACGACGCCGACCCCGAGCTGGCCGCGGCCGCACTGGTCGAGCGCCTCTGTGGCGGCCCACGAGAGCAACCCGGCCTGCATCCGCAGCTGAGGCAGGCGATGGACCTGGTCTACAGCGGCACAACCGAATCCGTGGATCTCGCGTCGATCGCCCACGAGGTCGCGGTGTCGCCGGACTACCTCGGCCGGCTGTGCCGGCAGCAGACCGGTGTGTCCTTCTCGGCGGCGGCCCGCTGGGCCAGGCTGCTCTCGGGCTTGAAGCATCTCGCCGACGGCGAGCAGGTCACCGACGCCGCGCATCTGGCCGGATTCGCCGACGGTTCCCATGCCAACCGGGTATGCCGTGAGATGACCGGTGCGGCGCCGTCCGCGATCGCCCGCGCGCTGCGGGATTCGACGGATCCGTCCAAGTACTGACGGTGCAGGCGGCTCCATACTCGACGGACACCACGAGGAGGAGACCGCAATGCCGGTGATGTCCAAAGTCGAGCGCGCCTTCTGCTGCGGCGCCATGTGGAGAACCACCACGCGCGCCGTGCTCGACATGCTGCCCACCGACCGGCTGGGTGAGCAGTTACTCGAAATCGGTTCCGGTAGCGGCGCAATCGCGGAAGGTCTGTCGGCTGCGCGACCCGGACTGGCCATCACCGCGACCGATCTGGACCCGGTGATGGTCGACGCCGCGGCGCACCGCCTGAAGGACAACCCGCACGTCACGGTGCAGAGCGCCGACGCGACCCGCCTGCCGTTCGCCGACGACGCGTTCGATTCGGTGGTCAGCTGCCTGATGATGCACCACGTCATCGAATGGGAGGCCGCGGTCGCCGAGATCGCCCGGGTGCTCAAGCCCGGTGGCGTGTTCGTCGGTTACGACCTGACGCGGACACCGGTGGCCACGGTGGTGCACCGGGTGGACCGGTCGCCGTTCCGACTGCTGAACCCCGACGAACTGGCTGCCGAAGGTCGCCGCAACGGGCTGCGTATCGATACGACTACCAAGGTGTTTGGGCACGTCATGCAGTTCAGTGCCGCGAAGACCTGACACTGAGTAGGTTGGTCTGCAGTCGGCAGGGGAGGGACGCATGCGGGGTCTGGTCAGCTGTGGAGCGATGGTCGCGGTGGCGCTGTTGGGCGCGGGCTGTGGTGGCGGATCGACACAGTCGAGCCCGGCCACGTCATCCGCGAAGCCGGCGACCTCGACGACGCCGCCGCCACCGGCGATCGTCGCCCCGGCACAGCTGAAGCCGGGGAACTACCCGGTAAAGCCGCATGAGCCCTACGGCACCGCGGGTGCCCCGGAGGCCGGTGCGAGGCTCGAGGCACAACAGCTGGCCGGCTACGTGGTGGGACCCTGGCAGGTCGACAGCACGCTCATCGAGCCTTATCTGTCAACATATTTCGTGCTCGACGAGCCCGGTTTGCTGGCTCAGTTCGGGCCCGAGAGCATCGCGACCGCGGCCGGCAGGCACCACTTCATCGATGGGTTCGCCTCGGCGCGGGAGTCTGCGGCCAAGACGGTGCTGATCAACGGCGTACTGCGCTTTGCCTCGCCTGCTGATGCCACCGCCGCGGCCGGCGAGATGAACGCGGCAGCCCTCCAGGTCAAGATCCGCGGGGCGGAGCCGAAAACCGTTGCCATCCCGGAGCATCCGGATGCGCTGGCGTCGACGTACGACGTCGACTCCCGCGGCACGAAGGTGACCACCGTGCGGTCCTTCACCGCGCACGGCCCCTATGTCCTGACACAACTGGCGCAGTCAACAGCCGGCCCGGATCCGGCCATCGCGTTGGTGGCCAAGGCGACCGGCGCCCAGGCCGCCGCGATCGAGCCCTTCAAACCTGCGGCAGAGTTGCCGGCCGTGCCGATCGATCCGACCGGGCTCCTGGCCCTGACGCTGCAGACCGAATCGCCGCGCAATTCGCAGAACGCCGTCTACTCCGGCACCGGGGCCCTGCACTTCCAGAGCGACCCGGTCGCGTCGAGCAAGGTGTTCCAAGACAACGGCGTGACAGCGTTCGCCCGCGGGAAGACCAGCGTGTACCGCGCCAAGGACCCGGCGTCGGCGGTCAACGTGGCGAACACCTTCGGTAAGGAGGTGTCGGTGGACGGCACCGAGACCGCCGATCCGGTGCCGGCGCTGACGCTGAGCCGCTGCATCCTGCTGGCCAACCCGAAGCAGTTCTACTGTGTCGCGCCGGCAGGTGACTATGCCATCGAGGCGCGCGGCGCCGAGTTGAAGGATGTGCACGAACAGGTTGCCGCCCAATACATCCTGTTGACGGCTAAGCCCTAGCGGAGCCGTTGAGTGAGAGGCCCGTGGCTGACTGCAGCAGGCAGATGACGGTGCTGGGCAGCGGCGTGTGTCCGGTGCGATCCATGTTCGAGTCGATCAGATAGGTCGAGGTGTACCGGCTGCTCTGGCCGGCGTACTGCGTCAGGCCCGCCGCGCATTGCTGTTCGGCGACACCGGCGATGGCGTCGTTGACCGCGACATTGGCCCGCAGGAACACCTCGGCGATGTGCGGGGCCGCGCAGTCCACGAGCGTGACCTCGACGACGCTCGGGTCGGTGGGCGGCGGTGAGTTCAGGCAGTCACCCACCTGCAGGTCGACCCACTTGGCCTGCCGCGCATTCGGTTTCACCGGTACGACGGGCACCGGCGGCGGGAGCTCGGTCGCCGTTGTCGTGGGCGCGCTCGATGTGCTCGACGACGGCGCCGCTGACGTGTTCGAACCACAGGCCGCGAGCAGCAACACCGCCGCGACCTGCCACACGAGCCGATGTGGGCGAACGGTCATGGCCGTCATGGTAGTGCTTGAAGGGCGGTGTTCGGGCTGGGACGGTTACCATCGCGGTACCAGCGACAGCAGGAGGTCGGCATGCCCGAGTACACCGTCGGTGACTATCTGCTGGACCGGCTCGCTGAGCTGGGTGTCACCGAGATTTTCGGTGTGCCAGGTGATTTCAACCTGGAACTGCTCGACCATGTGATCGCGCACCGGAGCATCCGGTGGGTCGGCAGCGCCAACGAACTCAACGCGGGCTACGCCGCCGACGGCTACGGCCGGCTGCGCGGCATGGCGGCGCTCATCACCACGTTCGGCGTCGGCGAGCTGTCCGCGGCCAACGCGATCGCGGGCAGTTACGCCGAGCATGTCCCGGTGGTGCACATCGTCGGCACGCCGTCCATCGACGTGCAAGGCTCCCGCCGGGTGATCCACCACTCGCTCGGTGACGGCGACTTCGACCACTTTCACCGCATCGCCCGCGAAATCACCTGCGCACAAGCCAAACTCGTGCCGGCCACAGCCACCCGCGAGATCGACCGGGTGCTGTCCGA
The DNA here is from genome assembly GCF_045310895.1 of Mycobacterium sp. SMC-18. Lineage (NCBI taxonomy): Bacteria > Bacillati > Actinomycetota > Actinomycetes > Mycobacteriales > Mycobacteriaceae > Mycobacterium > Mycobacterium sp. SMC-18. The sequence continues at coordinate 8,241 of NZ_JBJIAL010000052.1, read as the reverse complement.
GGTGCACGAGCGCAAGCTGCCCGGCTATCTGATGCTGGCCACCGATGTCGCCCGGTTCCCCGTCGAACCACCGTCCGGGCCGTTGCCGCGGTACACCAGCGGCACGAGTCCGCGGGCACTCTCGCTGTTCACCGCGGCAGCCGCTCGCCTGATCGGCGAGCACCAGCTGACGGTGCTGGCCGACCTGCTGGTGCATCGGCTGGAAGCCGTCCCGCAACTCGAGGCACTGCTGGCGGCCGACGTCGTGCCGCACGCCACGCTGATGTGGGGCAAGAGCCTGGTCGACGAATCCGCGCCGGAGTTCCTCGGCATCTACGCGGGCACCTCCAGCCAGGAGACGGTTCGCCGGGCCATCGAAGAGGCCCCGGTGCTCGTCACTGCCGGGGTTCAGTTCACCGACATGGTGAGCGCATCGTTCACGCAGCAGATCGACCCCGCGCGGACCATCGACATCGGGCCCAACCAGAGCACCGTGGCCGGCGAAGTCTTTGCGCCACTGGACATGTCGGCCGCGCTCGAGGCGATCACCAGCATCCTGACGGCCCGGCCCACCCGGTCGCCCGCGGTACCGCAGCCGGTGCCCGACGCACCCGACCCGGTGCTCGAACCGGATCAGCCGCTCACCCAGAAGGCGCTGTGGGACAAGGTCTGCGGTGCGCTCACGCCGGGCAACGTGGTCCTGGCCGAGCAGGGCACGTCGTACTACGGCATGGCCCGGCACCGGCTGCCCAGCGGCGTGGCGTTCATCGGCCAGCCGCTGTGGGCCTCCATCGGCTACACGCTGCCGGCCGCTCTCGGTGCGGGTCTGGCGGAGCGGGACCGTCGTCCGGTGTTGCTGATCGGCGACGGTGCCGCGCAGCTCACCATCCAGGAACTCGGCCAGTTCGGCCGCGAGGGTGTGCCCGCGGTGGTGATCCTGGTGAACAACGACGGCTACACCGTCGAACGCGCGATCCACGGTCCGGCCGCGTCGTACAACGACATCGTGACCTGGCGGTGGCGCGACATTCCGGCGGCCCTCGGCATCCCAAACCCGTTGTCCCACCGGGCGACAACCTGCGGCGAGTTGGACGCGGCGCTGGCCGATGCGGCAGCACATCCCGACGACCTCGTCTTCATCGAAGCCGTGGTGACCGAACTGGATGTGCCCCCGCTGCTCGAGGAGCTCGCCGCGGCCATCGCAAAGGCCAACAAGGCGGCCGGGGCCTGAATACGGTCCCTTACCTCGGACGCGCCTTGTCCGGACCCAGGTAGGCGTCGGCCCAGGCGCCGATGATCCGGCCCGCACGCTTGGCCTGCCCCGGTCCGGTGAGCAGGTGTTCGGTGCCCTCCAGCGAGACGAAGCTGCGCGGGTGGCGGGCGGTCCGGAAGATCTCACTGGCGTTCTCGATGCCCACGGTGTTGTCGGTGGGGGAGTGCAGGATCAGCAGCGGCAGGTGCAGGTCCTTGATCTTGGCGTGCAGCTTGGCCGCGCGGACGTCCTCCACGAAGTCGCGCTTGAGGGTCAGTTCGCGCCCGCCGACCATCCACTGCGCACTGCCGTTCGCGAGCACGCAGTCGAGGATGTCGTCGTACTGCTTCTCGACATGCGACGGGTCGATGGGCGCAGCGACCGTCGCGACCGCGCGGACCCCGGGCGCCTGCCGCGCCGCGGCGAGGACCGACGCCCCGCCGAACGAGTGGCCCACCAACAACGCCGACGGCGTGCCGCGGTCGGACATGAACTTGCATGCCTCGATGACGTCGTTGGTCTTGTGGGTGAAAGACCCGTCGCCCCAGTGGCCTTCCGAGTCGCCCAGCCCGATGGCGTCGAAGCGGAGCATTCCGATGCCGTCGGACGCGAGTTGCTTGCAGATGCGCGCCGCGGCAGGGGAGTCCTTGCCGAGCGTGAAGCCGTGCGAGAAGACGCCCCAGCCGCGCGGGGTGCCTTCGGGGAGGTCGATGATCCCGGCGAGCATGGGGCCGGTGGAACTCTGGAACTTGACGCGTTCAGCCACGGGACGGGTTTATCACGGCTGGCAAGCCGGACGTGGCCGATTCTTTGCTGGAGGCCATCGGTAGGGTGGAGGTTTCACGGGAAACACGGCCTGCGGGTCGTAGCGGTCAGAGACGCCTGCGCCCCGTATGTAGTCCTGAGATCCGGAGCAGAGTCGTGACCCTGAACACCATCGCCTTCGAACTGGTCCCGCCCAATATCGAGCGCGGTCCCCAGTTTGCGGTCGACGAGGCGCACAAGGTGCTGCTCAACGCCGCGGCCGTCGGTCTCGAGGGCCGCATCCGGCACGTGATGATCCCCGGAATGATCGAGGAAGACGGCGACCGGCCCATCGAGATGAAGCCGAAGATGGACGTCCTCGACTTCTGGCAGTTGATGAAGCCCGAGCTCCCGGGCATCCGTGGGCTGTGCACGCAGGTCACGTCGTTCCTGGATGAGGACGCGCTCTCGAAGCGACTGGCGGTGCTGCAGGAGGCGGACTTCGACGGCATCGCTTTCGTCGGCGTCCCGCGCACCATGAGTGACGGTGAAGGCGCCGGCGTGGCACCGACCGACGCGTTGACGATCTACCGCGATCAGGTGCCGAACCGCGGCGTCATCCTGATTCCGACGCGCGACGGCGAGCAGGGGCGGTTCAACTTCAAGATCAACCAGGGCGCCACCTACGGCATGACCCAGTTGCTGTACTCGGACACGATCGTGGGCTTCCTGAAGGAGTTCGCTGCGACCACCGAACACCGGCCCGAGATTCTGCTGTCGTTCGGGTTCGTCCCGAAGATGGAGTCGAAGGTCGGCCTGATCAACTGGCTGATCCAGGACCCGGGCAACCCCCTGGTCGCCGCCGAGCAGGAGTTCGTCTCGCGGCTGGCCGGCGAGGAGCCCGCGGCCAAGCGGGCTTTGATGCTCGACCTGTACAAGCGCGTCATCGACGGTGTCGGCGAGCTCGGCTTCCCGATCAGCATCCACTTGGAAGCCGCGTACGGCGTCTCCAAGCCGGCGTTCGAGACCTTCGCCGAGATGCTGGACTACTGGGCGCCCGACAAGGCCTAGCCTCTCGCGCCGATACGGCGTTGCGGCGCAGTCTGTTACGACACTGCGGCCATTCCTCCGAACAACCGTCCGGCATCGGCGGCGGTCAATCCGCCGGGCATGCTCGGCATGCGGACCTCGGAGCGGCGGGCGGTGTCGGCCGGGTCGTCGGCCGAGCCGGCCGCCTTACGGATCTGATTCGCGGCCGGATCAGCGGCGCCTCCGGTGTACTGCTGTGCGTTGATGGACACCGCCGGCTGAGACCGGGGGATGGCGCCGGGTGCCGCGCGCCCGGCGGGTGTCATCGGTGCGGTCGACGTGCGGCCGGCATTGGTCTGTGCGCTGACGGAACTGGTCGGCTCGGGGCGGTCGATCACCGGGCCCGGGTGGGGACCTTTCGCCGCCGCCGGCGCGGCCAGTGCGATGGACAGCGCCGACAGCCCGATGGCGGTTCCTGCCACGAGGCGTGCGATGGAACGACGAAGCTCGGTACCGGTGCGGGTGGTGATCATGGCGCCGCCTTTCTAGATACTTGCTTGAACAAGTAATTTCTGGGGCCCTATTCCAACTGGGCTTTTCCTGTCATGCGGCTGCAGTAAGATGGTTAGACAACCAATGGATTTCTGGGGGTGCGCTGATGGCGACGGACAGCGACGACGGCCGGGAGACGTGCGAGGCGATGGCATCGCCCACGGCGGCCCGCAGCGGTCCCGTCACTCATGCGGTCTTTCAACTGACCCGGGTGACGAGAACGATCGTCGCGACGCTGCTGCGCCCGCTGGGGCTCTATCCGGGTCAGGAAGTGGTGATGATGTACCTCTGGGACCGCGGCCCGCTCCGCCAGACCGACCTGGTTCGGCTCACCAGCTCCGATGCGCCGACGATGACCCGCATGATCCAACGGCTGGAGCATGCCGGATTCGTGCGCCGTTTCCCGAGCCCCGAGGACAAGCGCGCGCACCTGGTCGAGGCGACGCCCGCGAGCCGGGGATTGCGGGATCAGATCGAGGGGGTGTGGCGCGACATCGAAGAGTTGACCGTCGGCGGTCTGAGCGAAGCGGAACGGGCCACCGTGCTGCGCGTCGTCCAGGGTCTGGAGCATCGGCTGGCCGGCGCGGTGATGGGCTCGGCCGGCAGCGGTCCGCTCACCCCGTGATGTCGCGGTAGCTTCCTGGCGGCCACATAGGACCGACCGCGGACCCCCTATCCTGGGACTGGTGTCCGGCCAACAGCAGCGCGAACTGCGTGATCGTCTGGATGGTCTGACCATCCGTGACGCCGCGCGCCTGGAGCGTCGGCTGAAGAATCTGCGGGGCGACAACCCGGACAAGATCGCCGAACAGATCGCGGCCGCGGAGGGCGTGATCGCGAGTCGGCTGGCCGCGGTACCGACCATCACGTATCCCGATCTGCCGGTCACCGATCGTCGAGATGAGATCGCCAAGGCCATCACCGAGAACCAGGTGGTGATCGTGGCCGGCGAGACCGGCTCGGGCAAGACGACGCAGCTGCCCAAGATCTGCCTGGAGCTCGGCCGCGGTATCCGCGGCACCATCGGCCACACCCAGCCGCGCCGGCTGGCCGCGCGCACCGTGGCGCAGCGCATCGCCGACGAAACCGGCACCGCACTGGGTGGGGCGATCGGTTACACGGTCCGGTTCACCGACCAGGCGAGCGACTCGACCCTCGTCAAACTGATGACCGACGGCATTCTGCTCGCCGAGATTCAGAGGGACCGGCGGCTGCTGCGGTACGACACGCTGATCCTCGACGAGGCCCACGAACGCAGCCTCAACATCGACTTCCTGCTCGGGTATCTGCGCGAGTTGCTGCCGCGTCGCCCGGACCTGAAGGTCATCGTGACGTCGGCAACCATCGAGCCGGAGCGGTTCGCAAAGCACTTCTATGACGCCCCGATCGTCGAGGTGTCGGGCCGCACGTACCCGGTCGAAATCCGGTACCGGCCACTGGAAGTCCCCGTCGCGGTGGACGACAGCGACGACCCGGACGACCCGGACCACGAGATCGTCCGCACCGAGCCGCGCGACCAGACCGAGGCCATTGTCGACGCGGTGCGCGAACTGGAATCCGAACCGGCGGGCGATGTGCTCGTCTTCCTGTCCGGTGAACGCGAAATCCGCGACACCGCAGAGGCGTTGCGCGACGCGCTGTCCGGCGACACCTTCCCGACCGAGATCCTGCCGCTGTACGCCCGGCTGCCGACCGCGGACCAGCAGAAGGTCTTCAACGCGAAGCCGGGCGGCCCGCGCCGGATCGTGTTGGCCACCAACGTCGCCGAGACGTCGCTGACCGTGCCGGGTATCCGGTACGTCGTCGACCCGGGTACGGCGCGCATCTCGCGGTACAGCCGGCGCACGAAGGTGCAGCGGCTGCCGATCGAGCCGATCTCGCAGGCGTCGGCGGCGCAGCGGTCCGGCCGGTCGGGACGTACCGCGCCCGGTGTCTGCATCCGGTTGTACTCGGAAGAGGACTTCGCGAGCCGGCCGCGCTACACCGACCCGGAGATTCTGCGCACCAACCTGGGCGCGGTCATCCTGCAGATGGCGGCGCTGGGGCTCGGCGATATCGAGGCATTCCCGTTCCTGGACCCGCCGGATGCGCGCAGCATCCGCGACGGCATCCAATTGCTCCAGGAGCTTGGCGCTTTCGACACGAAGGGCGCCATCACCGACGTCGGTCGCCGGCTGGCCCGGCTGCCGCTGGACCCACGCGTCGGCCGCATGATCCTCCAGGCCGACACCGAAGGCTGTGTGCGCGAGGTGCTGATCCTCGCCGCCGCGCTGTCGATCCCTGATCCACGGGAACGACCGTCCGACCGGGAAGAAGCCGCGCGGCAGAAGCATGCCCGGTTCGCCGACGAACATTCGGACTTCATCTCCTATCTGAACCTGTGGAACTACCTGCGCGAGCAGCGGAATCAGTTGTCCGGCAGTGCGTTCCGCCGAATGTGCCGCGACGAGTTCCTGCACTACCTGCGGATTCGCGAATGGCAGGACCTGGTCGGCCAGTTGCGCAGCATCGCCGGTGATCTCGGCATCCGGGAGTCGGGGGACGATGCCGACCCGCTGCGTATCCACACCGCGTTGACCGCCGGGCTGCTGTCGCACGTCGGCCTGCGGGAAGGTGAGACTCGCGAGTACCAGGGCGCCCGCAACTCGCGGTTCGTGTTGGCCCCGGGCTCGGTGCTGACGAAGAAGCCGCCGCGGTGGATCGTCGTCGCGGATCTGGTGGAGACGAGCCGGCTGTTCGGTCGTATCGCGGCGCGTATCGAACCGGAGACCGTCGAACGGGTCGCCGGGGATCTGTTGCAGCGCACCTTCAGTGAGCCGCATTGGGATGCCCGCCGCGGCGCCGTCATGGCGTTCGAACGGGTGACCCTCTACGGCCTGCCGCTGGTGCCGCGTCGTCGGGTCGGGTACGCGCAGGTGGATCCGGTGGTCGCGCGCGAGCTGTTCATCCGGCATGCGCTGGTCGAAGGCGACTGGCAGACCCGGCACCACTTCTTCCGCGACAACACGCGCCTGCGGACCGAGCTGGAGGAGTTGGAGGAGCGCGCCCGACGCCGGGATCTGCTGGCCGGTGATGACGAGGTCTACGCCTTCTACGACCAGCGGGTGCCCGAAAGTGCGGTGTCGGCGCGGCATTTCGATGCCTGGTGGAAGAAACAGCGGCATGTGACGCCGGACCTGCTGACCATGACGCGCGACGACCTGCTGCGCACCGACACGGATGCCGACCAGCCCGACACCTGGCAGACCGGCGACCTGTCGCTGCCGCTGAGCTACCGGTTCGAGCCCGGCGCCGCCGATGACGGTGTGACGGTTCATGTTCCGGTCGAGGTGCTGGCCCGGCTCGGCGGCGACGGTTTCGCGTGGCAGGTTCCCGCGCTGCGGGAAGAGTTGGTCACGGCGCTGATCAAATCGCTGCCCAAGGACCTGCGGCGCAACTTCGTGCCCGCGCCCGATACGGCGCGGGCGGTGTTGCCGGACCTCAATCCGGGAGACGGCTCGCTGCTGGAGGAGCTACAGCGCGAATTGCGCCGGCGCAGTGGCATTTTGGTGCCGATCGACGCCTTCGACCTGAGCAAGATTCCCGACCACCTGCGGGTCACCTTCGCGGTCGAGAAAGACGGCACCGAGGTGGCGCGTGGCAAGGACCTGGGTGCGCTGCACGACAAGCTCGCCGGGTCGGTGCGCCAGGCGGTCGCCGGCGCCGTCGCGGGCGATCTGCAACGGACCGGCCTCAAGGCGTGGCCGGACGACCTCGCTGAGCTGCCCCGCACCGTGGAGAGCTCGGCCGGTGGCCACACCGTGCGTGGTTTCCCGGCATTCGTGGATACCGGTGCGGCAGTGGACATCCGGGTCTTTCCGACGGCGGCCGAGCAGGCCGCGGCCATGGGGCCGGGACTGCGACGGCTGCTGCGGCTCGCCGCACCGTCACCGGTCAAGGCTGCCGAGCGCGGCCTCAATCCCCGCGCGCGTCTGTCACTGTCGAGCAATCCCGACGGCAGCCTGGCTGCGCTGCTCGAAGACTGCGCCGACGCCGCGGTGCGGGTGTTGGCGCCCAAGCCGGTGTGGACCGCGGCGGACTTCACGGCGCTGCGCGATGCCGTCGCAGCCAAGCTGGTCCCGACGACGCTCGACGTCGTCGGCCGCGTCGAGCGCGTGTTGACCGCCGCGCACGCGGCGCAGGTTGCGTTGCCCGACAAGCCGTCCGCGCTCCAGGCCGATGCCGTCGCCGACATCCGCGCCCAATTGGCCCGGCTGCTGCCGGTCGGATTCGTCGCGGCGACGGGAGTCACCCACCTGGCCGATCTCACCCGGTACCTGACGGCGGTGGGGCGGCGCTTGGAGCGCCTACCGCAAGCGCCGGCGGCAGACCGGGAACGCATGGACCGCGTACACGCCGTCGAAGACGCGTACGACGAACTGCGGCAGGCGCTTTCGCCCCTGCGCTGCCAAGGCGAAGACGTCCGCGACATCGCCCGGCAGATCGAGGAGCTCCGCGTCAGCCTGTGGGCCCAGCAGCTGGGCACCCCGCGACCGGTCAGCGAGCAGCGGATCTACCGGGCCATCGACGCCGTCGTCCCGTGATTTGTGCACGATTTTCCGCGGCCGGCGCGGTGTGGTGTCTCGGGACATCGCTGACACTTATGTCTCGGGACATCGCTGACAGTCAGTGTGCGGGTTTGGGTG
>NZ_JBJIAL010000051.1:0-28752 GCF_045310895.1 Mycobacterium sp. SMC-18 | reverse complement strand
CTCATTTTCGAGAGACCTCGACCTCTATCCCGGCAACGACGCGCCAACCACCTCTACACCCTCATCTGTGAAGAGCCACCAAAACCCTGGCCGCCGACCTCAACGGGACCACCAAGACCGTCGCCGCCGACCTCGACGGCACCACCAAGACCGTCGCGGGCGGACTACACAACACCACCAAGACGGCCGCGGGCGCACTCGACGGCACCACCAAGACCGTCGCCGGTGCCCTCAACGGCACCCTGAAGACCATCGGTGGCATTTTCGGGCGCCGCTAGCGAATACCGCAACAGGCAGGAGCGAATTTGGCATCAGGCTGCGGCGAATTGTTGACCGATTGCTGAATTGACGGCATTCCGACCCGAAATTCAGTCGCCCCGCTCTCGGTCATTTCGCCGTGGTCATATGAGCAGATATTGGTTGCCGAGATGCGGTAGCTCGGCAACCAATATCTGCGCAATTCGGCGCCGACCGCTCTCGAATTAGCGGTTGTGCGACCCCGGCGCGCAACAGCAAACGATCCCCCGCCATTTTTGTGCGGAATCAGTCGGTCGGGCAACGAATACGCAAACAGCCCGTCGTGTACTGACGACGTCGGCTCCTAGCTCGTCGGGCAGGTGGCCGCGGCATCGCGCAGGACGGGCACCGACGGCGCGTCCACGGGCAGCCCATAGCCGCGCAACACCGCGACGTACTGCACGGCGTACTGGCACCAGAAACCATGGTTCGGCGGCATCCAGTCCGACGGCTGCTTGTCGCCTTTGTCCTGATTCGATTTCCCGGACACCGCGAGCAGATTCGCCGGGTCATTCGCGAATCGGAGCCGAAGCTCGTCGTTCCAGTCTCTGGCCCCGAGGTCCCAGGCCAGTGCGAGCGGCACGATGTGGTCGATCTGCACCGCTGCGCCGACCTGGTTGCCGCGCGTGAACGCGATGGTGTCGTTGGTGTAGGGATCGCGCAGTACCCCGGTCTTCACCGCCTGCGGGCAGCGCTTGAGCGACACGAGAGTCTTGTCGGTGAGATCCCGGTTCAGGATGTCGTTGCGGGTGTCGCAGCCGTTGTGGCCCTCGGGCGCCGGGTTGTCGTCGGTCCAGGCCTCACCGAACGCCGCGCGCCGGTAGTTCGGATCCCGCACGCGCCGCGGGACGACGGCCACGCCCGCCAGGATGTCGGTACCGGGAGCGACGGTCGGCACGACGGCACCGTCGACGCCATCAGCGACCGCTGCCGGTTCGTCTGCCGTGCCGACCTGGATCGCGACCACCACCGCCAGCACCACTGCCGCCACCAGCCACAGCAGGCGTTTCACGCCTTGTCCAGGTACTCGACGCGGTCGGTGTCGACGAATTGGGCGGCCAGTGCGGACATGCCCGGATCATCCGGATTCTGCGCGTAGGCCGCCTGGCAGAAGGCGCGGGCCGACTCGATGACTTCCTGATGGTCGGCCAGCGACAGGAACCGTAGATGTCCGGCCCGCCCGGACTGGTTGAGGCCCAGCACGTCGCCCTCGCGGCGCTCCTGCAGGTCGAGATCGGCCAGTTCGAAACCATCGAGGGTGCCGGCGACGGCCTGCAGCCGGGCACCGGCCTTCGATCCCTCCGGCAGCTTCGTCGCGAGCAGGCACAGGCTGGCGTGTGAGCCACGGCCGATACGGCCGCGCAGCTGGTGCAGCTGGCTGATGCCGAAGCGGTCCGCGTCCATCACCACCATGACCGTCGAGTTGGGCACGTCGACGCCGACCTCGATGACCGTGGTGCACACCAGCACATCGATCTGTCCGGCCCGGAAGGCCGACATGATGGCGTCCTTCTCGTCGCCCGGCAGCCGGCCGTGCATGAGCCCCAGCTTCAGCCCGTGCAGCGGCCCGGTGCGCAGTTTGTCGTACAGCTCGACGACCGTCACCGGCGGCGGACCGGCCTCTTTGTTCTCGCTCGTCTTGTCGTTCTCGTCGATCCGGGAGGCCACCACGTAGGCCTGCCGGCCCGCTTGGACCTCTTCGCGGATGCGGGCCCACGCGCGGTCGAGCCACGCCGGCTTCTGGCTGACGAAGATGGTCTTGGTGTCGATCGGCTGCCGGCCCCGCGGCAACTCCCGCATGGTCGAGGTCTCCAGATCGCCGTACACGGTCAGCGCGACCGTACGCGGGATCGGGGTGGCCGTCATCACCAGCAGGTGCGGCGTCAGGCCCTCAGGAGCCTTGGCGCGCAAGCGATCTCGCTGCTCGACCCCGAACCGGTGCTGCTCGTCGACGACCACCATGCCGAGCCGGTCGAACTCCACGGCGTCCTGCAGCAGGGCGTGGGTGCCGATGACGATGCCGGCCCGCCCACTCGAGACCTCCTCGCGCACCTGCCGTTTCTGCTGTGCGGTCATGGATCCGGTGAGCAGCGCCACCGATGTCGCATCGTCCGGGGCACCGAGCTGGCCCGCCATGGCGAGCGGCCCCAGTACGTCGCGAACCGACCGCGCATGCTGCACGGCAAGCACTTCCGTCGGAGCGAGCAGCGCACATTGGTATCCGGCGTCGACCATCTGCAGCATCGCGAGCAGCGAGACGATGGTCTTGCCCGAGCCCACTTCGCCCTGCAGCATCCGGTTCATGGGCCGGGACTCGGACAGCTCGGTCGACAGCACCTCGAGCACATCACGCTGGCCCGCGGTCAATTCGAACGGCAACCGGTCACGCAGGGCGGCCGCCAGACCGTCTTCTCTCGGCGGTGCCGGTGGACCGGATTGCGACTGCGTACCGTGCCGACGGGCGGCCAGCGCCCATTGGAGCCCGGCGGCCTCGTCGAAGGTCAGCCGCTCCCTGGCCTGTTCACGGTCCGCCTCGCGCTCGCCGAGGTGGATGTCACGCAGCGCCTGGTCCTCGGAGATCAGGCCCCGCTGCACGCGGATGGATTCCGGCAGCGGGTCGGAAATCGGGTCCAGCACCGCGAGCACCTGCAGGATGCACGCGTAGATGTCCCAGCTCTGCACCTTGGCGCACGCCGAGTAGATCGGGAAGAACTCCCGCTCGAACGCCGACATCTGCAGTTCGCCGTGCATCTTCTCGGAGGCGTCGGCGATCTTCTTCAGCGCCGGTGAACCGAACGTGCGGCCCCCGGCCGAACCGAGGACCAGGTGTGCGGGATGCGTCAATTGCATTGTGCGCCCATAGAATCCGACCACGCCCGACAGCATCACCCGGGTGCCCTCGACGAGCGACTTCTTGAGGAACTTGGCGTTGAAGAAGGTCGCGGTGACCTTTGGATTGCGATTGCCGAGGGTGACCACCAGATATTCGCGCTTGGGTGCCCGGTTGGTCCAGCGCGTCTCCGCCTTGGTGATGACGTCGACGAACGTGACGTGGTCGCCTTCCTCCGGTGGCTCGGTGTCTTCACCGAGCACCGTCATACCCTGGCTGTACTTGCGCGGATAGTGCCGCAACAGGTCGTTGACGGTACGGATACCGAAGAATTCTTCCAGCGGCGCAGCCGATTTCGCGCCCAGTACGTGGACCAAGGAGTCGGTCAGCGCGACCACCGCTACTCCACCCCGATCAGTAGTGCGTCGCCGCGGTGACCGGTGTGATAGGTCACCAACTCGGCCGCCAGGTGCTCCTGGCGCACATGCTCGGCCAGGGCGACCCCCACCTCGGCGCCGACGCCCGCACCGGTCAGCACCGTGACCAGTTCGCCGCCCGACGACAGCAGCAGGTCGATCAGCCCGCTCGCGGCACTGACCAGGTCGTGCCCGACGATCAGCACCTCGTCACCGGCGATGCCCAGTCCGTCACCCGGACGGCACCGGCCGGCCCAGGTCAGCGCCGCCTCGGTGGCGATACGTACCGATCCGTGCCGCGCGCCCGCCGCGGCGCGCGCCATGGTGTAACCGTCGTCGACGGCCTGCCGGGTGGCGTCGTGCACCGCCAGTGCGGCCAATCCCTGCACCATGGATCCGGCCGGTACCGGCACCACGTCCATGCCCCAGTTGATGGCCGTGGCGCATCCGGCCACCAATTCCTCGGCGGCCAGAAAACCGTTGGGCAGCACCATGATCTGCGCGGCGCCGGTGCCGACGAGCCCGGCGAGGAACTGTTGCGCACTGACCGGCTGCCCATCGACGGGCCGCAGCACGTGCGCACCCTCGCCGCCGAACAACTCCCCCGCCCCGTCGCCGTCGACGATCGCCAGCACGGCGCGGTCCCGGCTCCAGCCGCCGGAGGGCCGGGCCCCGGCTGCGCCGATCAGTGCGGTGACCTGAATCCTGCTGACGGTACCCAGATCGAGGGCGGCCTCGATCGCGGCGCCGGCGTCGTCGGCGTGCACGTGCACGCTGTACTGGGCACCGGCGCTCGCGGCGGCGATGGCAACCGATTCACCGAGCCGCAGCAGGCGGGCGCGCAACACCTCGACGTTGTCGGCGGCGCAGTCGCCCAGCAGGTACATCACCTCGAATTGTGGTGGTGTGCCATTGATTTCGTGGTGATCATGGTGGTCGTGAGCACCGCGGCCGTGCTCTGCCCGCGGGTGTCCCGGTTGGTATTGCGGCCGCGGCGGGGAGCCGCCGGACAGTGTCGCGGTCAGGGCGTCGAGCAGGACCAGCAGACCGCGCCCGCCGGCGTCGACGACACCCGCTTCGGCGAGCACGTCGAGCTGGTCGGTGGTGCGGTCGAGCGCTGCCGCGGCGGCATCCGCGACCGTCGCCGCGATGGTCGCGAGGTCCGTCACGCCGTCGTGCTTCTCGGCTTCCAATGCGGCCGCCTGCAGCACCGAGACGATGGTGCCGGGCACGGTCTGCCCGACCGACGCGACGGCCAGCACCTGGGCGTGGTGCAGGGCCGCGGTGAATTCCGGCGCAGTGATCTCGCCGCACTCCCTGTCCTCGCCGCGCTGCAACGCGGCCTCGGCAACCACGTCGGCCACGCCGCGCAGGATCTGCGACAGGATGACGCCCGAGTTGCCCCGGGCGCCGTGCAGCGCCCCCGCCGACAATGCGGCCGACACCGCCACCACGTCGTTGCCCGCCGCCTTCACGGCCTCGTCGGCCTGCGCGGCGGCGGCGCGCATGGTGAACAACATGTTGGTGCCGGTGTCGGAGTCGGCGACGGGATAGACGTTCAGCCGATTGATCTCGTCCGTGTGGGCGATCAGGTGCAGGACCGCGGTGTGCGCCCAGTCACGTAATGCGATCCCATCCAGCGGACGGGGTATGCGACCCACGCCAGCTGACATGTGACCTCCATCGCGTCCGCCCTCGACCCTCAGTGCTCCGCCAGCCTAGCCACAGGCCCCGACAAATCTCCTGACCAACTCCCCTGGAACAGCAGCCACCAGACCCATTTTGGTGATCGTCGGGCGGCCCGGTATCCTGGTCAGGTTGTCTGTTCGCGCCGCACAACGCTGTGGCCGTCGGACTCAGACCCCAAGTACTGATTTTCGAGGAGTTCTTCATGGCCGCCGTGTGCGACATCTGCGGAAAGGGACCGGGCTTCGGTATGTCCGTCTCGCACTCCCACCGTCGGACCAACCGCCGCTGGGATCCGAACATCCAGACCGTGCGTGCCGTGGATCGTCCGGGCGGCAACCGCAAGCGCGTCAACGCCTGCACCTCCTGCCTCAAGGCCGGCAAGGTCACCCGCGGCTAGTTTGGGCTACCGCCGGGCGGATTGATTCCGCCTGACAACTGAAAGCTTCACACCTGAGCGCTGCACGAACCCCGTGCAGCGCTTTCGTGTGTCTTCACTAGGGCAGGCGCCAGTCGATCGGGTCCGCACCGAGGCCGGCCAGCAGCTCGTTGGCCCGGCTGAAGGGCCGCGACCCGAAGAAACCGCGCGACGCCGACAACGGTGACGGGTGCACCGATTCGATGCTCGCGCAGCGTTCGCCGGTGAGCATGGGCTTGAGGGTCTGCGCGTCGCGGCCCCACAACACCGCAACCAGCGGCTGCGGCCGCGCGATCAGGGCATTGATGGCGCATTCGGTGACAGCTTCCCAGCCTTTCCCGCGGTGCGACGCGGGATTGCCCGGCCGGACCGTCAGCACCCTGTTCAGCATCATGACGCCCTGCTTCGACCACGGGCTCAGGTCGCCGCAACTGGGCGGCTCGTATCCCAGGTCCGCGGTGTACTCGGTGAAGATGTTGGACAGGCTGCGCGGCAGTGGCCGCACGTCGGGCGCCACCGAGAAACTCAGCCCGACCGCATGCCCTGGGGTCGGGTAGGGGTCCTGGCCGACGATCAGCACCCGCACCTCGTCGAAGGGGAAGGTGAAGGCGCGCAACACATTCTCCCCCGCCGGCAGATAGCCGTGACCGGCCGCGTTCTCGGCGCGCAGGAATTCACCCATCGCGGCGATCTGCGGGGCGACGGGTGCCAGGGCCGTGGCCCAGCCGGGGTCGATCAGGTCGTGCAGGGGTCGGGCGCTCACGCCAGTACCTTACTGACCGAATGATTCCCATCCGCCGGCTCCATGCCATGACGCGCCGTCGACCGTCACGCGCGGTTCGCCGGGCCGGACGGTTCCGATGGCCCGCCACCCCGCGGGCAGTGCGCCGCCGAAAGTGCCGACCAGCACGTGGTCCTCACCGCCGCCGAGCACCCAGTCGCGGGCGTCGCCACCGACCATCGCGGCCGCCGGCCTCAGCGCCGCCACGTCGGCCTCGAGCGCTGCCACGGACAGGTCGACGGCCACGCCTGAGGCCGATGCGATGTGGCCGAGGTCGGCGACCAGTCCGTCGGAAACGTCCGTCAACGCGGTCGCGCCCGCGACCGCGGCGGCCGCCCCCTGTCCGTACCGCACGTGCGGCACCAGATGCCGTCGGCGCAACTCGTCGAACTCGTGGATACCTTTGCGCCACAAGGCATATCCGGCACCCGACCAGCCCAGGTCACCGATCACCGCGACGGTGTCCCCTGATTGCGCACCGGACAGCAGCACCGGCTGGCGGCCACCAAGGTCACCCAGCACCGTCACCGAGACCACCCACTGCGGTGCGGCCACCAGATCGCCGCCCACGATGCCGGCACCGAATTTCGTTGCCTCCGACCACATTCCGTCAGACAACCGCTGCGCGTCCGCGGCCTCGGTGTGGGCCGGTGCCCCGAAGCCGACGACGAACGCGTAGGGCCGGCCGCCCATGGCCTCGATGTCCGCGGCGTTCTGCGCAATTGCCTTGCGGCCCACGTCATGCGGTGTCGACCAGTCCAGCCGGAAATGCCGGCCCTCGACCAGCATGTCGGTCGACACCACGACCCGGCCGTCGGCGGCCGTCAGTAGCGCGGCATCGTCACCCGGGCCGACGACGACCTCGGCGGGCTGGGTGCGGCGGGCGGTTATCCGCCCAATCACCGCGAACTCGCCGAGCCCCGCCAGGGTCTCCCCGGATTCCGCGCTGCTCATGGTGGTGGAGTCTAGGGCGCACGACCGCCGTCGGCCGCCCAGGGCGACGGGCGCTTAGAGTTGCCGTCATGACCGAACCCGATGACCTGGATGGCCCGCCCCGCGGCGCCATCATCGCGGCCGTCGTCGTGGCGGTCGCCGCTATCGTCGGTCTGCTCGCGTATGCGGCACTGCGGCAGGCGCCTGCGGACAAGCCCGTTGCGCTCCCGCTCGCCGGCGCGCCGGCACCGCAGGCCGACAGCGACCAGTGCCGGGCACTCCTCGCGGCGCTGCCCGACGCCATGGGCGATTTCCGGCGGGCGACGCTCGCGGACCCCGCCCCGCTCGGCGCCGCCGCGTGGCTGGGCCCGACCGGTATCGACACGGTGGTGCTGCGCTGCGGTGTCGAGCGGCCCGACGATTTCGTGGTCGGCGCACCGCTGCAGATGGTGAATGCGGTGTCGTGGTTCGAAGCCAGCGGCCCCTCGGCCAGCACGTGGTACGCCGTCGACCACGGGGCGCAGGCCACCTACGTCGCGCTGACGCTGCCGCAGGGCTCCGGTCCGACACCGATCCAGACCATCTCCGAGCTCATCGAAAAGGTGATGCCGCCCCGGCCGCTGGACCCGGCACCGGCCCGCTAGCGCAGACCGGTCCCCCGCCCGACCGCGGTGTCCACCATGACACTGAGCAGCGTGGCGTAGTCGACACCACTGGCCGCCCACATCTGCGGGTACATCGAGATGGTGGTGAAGCCGGGCATGGTGTTGATCTCGTTGATCACCGGCCCGTTCTCGGTGAGGAAGAAGTCGACGCGGGCCAGGCCCTGGCAGTCCAGCGCTTTGAACGCCCGGATGGCCAACTGCCTGATCTCGTCGGCGGTTTCGTCGTCGACCTTGGCGGGCACGTCAAGTTCGGCGGCGTCCTCGAGGTACTTGGTGGCGAAGTCGTAGAACCCGCCACCCACGCGAATCTCACCCAGCTCACTGGCCGCGACACGGCCGTCCGGGTACTCCAGAACCCCGCATTCCACTTCGCGGCCCGGCATCGCGGCTTCGACGATCACCTTCGGATCATGTTGGCGCGCATAAGCGATGGCCTGATCCAGCTCGTCCCACGACGCGACCCGACTGACGCCGATGGACGATCCGCCGCGAGCCGGCTTCACGAACACCGGCAGACCCAGACGTTCCCGGTCGTCGAGGCTCAACGTCACGTCGCGCGGCCGCAGCACCACCTGGTCGCCGATCGGCAGACCGTCGGCGGCCAGCAGCTTCTTGGTGAATTCCTTGTCCATCCCGGCCGCGCTGGCCAGCACACCCGCACCGACATACGGCACACCGGCCAGTTCCAGCAGGCCCTGGATGGTGCCGTCCTCGCCGTACGGGCCGTGCAGCACCGGGAAGACGACGTCGACCGCCGTCAGCACCTGTGCGACGCCGTCCTGCAGCGACAGCAGTTCACCGCGGCGGTTCGGGTCGGCGGCCAGCGTCAGCGCGGTTCCGGACGCCTCGGTGACACCCGGCAGCTGGCCGTCGGTGATGGCGAGGGTCTCCGGACGACCGTCGCCCAGCACCCAGGAACCCTCCGGGGTGATGCCGACGGCGACGACCTCGTAGCGGGCCGGGTCCAGGTTGCGCAGGATGCTCCCGGCCGAAACACAGGAGATGGCGTGCTCTGAGCTGCGTCCGCCGTAAACGACGGCGACCCGGGTACGGCCGGCGGCTGCTGAGGATTGAGGGGCAGTCACAATCTGGAGAGGCTACCTGGCTACCCCAGCGCACCCGTGATGTCGGCCAGTAGGTCATCGGTGTCCTCGATCCCGAGCGATATCCGCGCAAAGCCCGGCTCTACCGCATCGCCCCAGCGTGCGCGCCTGTCGACCGAGGTGTGGATACCGCCGAAACTGGTCGCGGCGACCAGCAGCTGACTGCGGTTCACCAGCTCCCGGACGGCAGCGGCGTCGGCCAGCTCGATCGCGACCAGGCCGCCGAAACGTCGCATCTGATCGCGGGCGACGGGGTGCGCCGGGTCGGTCGGTAGGCCCGGATAACGCACGGTCCGCACGGCGGGGTGGGCGTCGAGCGTCATCGCCAGCGCGAGCGCGTTGCCGCACTGCCGCTCGAACCGCAGACCGGCGGTGCCGAGGCTGCGCAGCGCCAGCCAGGCCTCGAAGTGGCCGAGGATCGCGCCGGCCAACAGGCGGTCCCGTTCGATGGCGGCCATGAGTTCGCGGTGGCACCCGGCGACGTAGCCGGCCAGCAGGTCGCTGTGCCCGGACAGCCCCTTCGTCGCGCTGGCCACCACCAGGTCCGCGCCGAGCGACAGCGGCCGCTGCCCCAGCGGGGTCGCGGCGGTGTTGTCCACCATGAGGGTCGCGCCGCGGGAGCGGCAGATCGTGGACAACCGGTGCAGGTCGACGACATCCAGCGTCGGGTTGACGGGAGATTCGGCGAGCACGACGTCGGCGCCCGCGGCGGCGTCGTACATCTGCGCGGCGGTCGCCTCGATCACCGTGACGCCACGGGCCGCGAGATGCTCGGCCGCGTATCGGCGCACCTGGTAGTAGCCGTCGGCGGGGACCACGAGCGTGGTGCCGGGGATTGCCAGCACCCGCAGCGCGGACGATATCGCGGCCATCCCCGAGGAGAACGTCAGCGCCGAGGTGGCGCCCTCCAGCTCGGCCAGGGCCGATTCCAGTTGACGCCAGGCCGGATTGGAGTTGCGGCCGTAGAAGTCCAGACCGTCCGATTCATCGTCGGACAGGTGATACGCCGCCACCGGAACCGGGGGCGGCGCCACCGGCAGCCCTGGAACCCGTTGCGACGCAGTCGCTTTGACGGTACGGGTGGAGTCGCCGAGCTGGCCGTCCACGGCCCTACTCCGGCTTGGTGCTGCGGCCGAGCAACAACGCGAACGCCTGGTCCACCGACAAACCCTTGTGGCACACCCGGTTCACCGCGTCGGTCAGCGGCATCTCGACGTCGTAACTCTCGGCCAGCGCCAGCACCGACTGGCAGGACGTGACGCCCTCGGCGACCTTGCCGCTGGCCGCGGCCGTCGCCGACTCCATGGTGCCGCCGCGCGCCAGGCGCTCGCCGAAGCTGCGGTTGCGGGACTGCGGCGAGGTGCAGGTGGCGACCAGATCACCGACGCCGGCCAGTCCGGCCAGCGTTACGCCCTTGGCGCCGAGCGCGATTCCCAATCGCATGATCTCGGCCAGCCCGCGGGTGATGATCGCGGCGGCCGTGTTCTCGCCGAACCCGGCGCCCGCCGCCATCCCGCAGGCCAGCGCGATGACGTTCTTGCAGGCCCCGCCCACTTCGGCGCCGATCACGTCGGCGCTGGTGTACGGCCGGAAGTAGCCGGTGGCGAAGGCGCGCTGCAACGCGACCGCACGTCCCGAATCGGTGCACGCGATCAGCGTGGCGGCCGGCTGCTCGTCGACCACTTCGCTGGCCAGGTTGGGTCCGCTGAGGACGGCGACCCGGCTCGGGTCGGCACCCGTGACCTGGACGATTACCTGGCTCATGCGCAACAGGTTGTCGAGCTCGATGCCCTTGGCCACGCTGACGAGCGTGGTGTCGTCACCGAGGTATCCGGTCCAGGCGGTCAGATTGGTGCGCAGCGTCTGGGACGGCACCGCAAGCAGCACGGTGCAGGCGCCCGTCAGCGCCTCGGCGGGATCCGCCGTCGCCTTGATGGACGCCGGCAGCGTCCGGTCACCGAGATACTTCGAGTTCCGGTGGGTCTCGTTGATCTCGCGCGCCACCTCCGCGCTGCGCGCCCACAACGTCACATTGTTGCCCGCGTCCGCCAGGACTTTAGCCAGTGCCGTCCCCCACGCGCCGGCACCCATCACCGCTGCCTCCACCACGCGTCAACAGTAGCCCCGCCGGCCCTTTGGCAGTATGGCGGTCATGAGCGGCGACCCGAGGGTGCAGACGGCCGGCGATGGCGCCGGTGTCGGGTTGATCATCGCGGTGAAACGGCTGGCCGCGGCCAAGACCCGACTGGCCCCGGTTTTCGCCGGCGATCTGCGCGAGCAGGTGGTGCTCGCGATGCTGCTCGACACCATCACCGCGGCCCTGGCCGTGCCGGCCGTCGGCTCGGTGACCGTCGTCACGCCCGACCCGGACGCCGCCGCCGCGGTGCGCGAACTCGGTGCCGGCGTGCTGCTGGACCCCACGCCGGCCGGCCACCCCGATCCGTTGAATCACGCACTCGCCGCCACCGAGCGCGTGCTGCGGGACCGGGTGACGAACGTCGCGGTGTTGCAAGGTGACCTGCCCGCGCTGCGCACCGCGGAATTGGCCGACGCGATCGCCGGCGCCAGTCGGCATGCCCGCAGTTTCATCGCCGACCGGCACCGGACCGGCACCGCGGCAC
The DNA here is from genome assembly GCF_045310895.1 of Mycobacterium sp. SMC-18. Lineage (NCBI taxonomy): Bacteria > Bacillati > Actinomycetota > Actinomycetes > Mycobacteriales > Mycobacteriaceae > Mycobacterium > Mycobacterium sp. SMC-18. Next base: position 17,002 of record NZ_JBJIAL010000051.1, on the reverse strand, counting down.
TGTTCGCCTTCGGTGCCCCACTCGTTCCCGAGTTCGGCGCCGATTCCGCACGGCGCCATGCCGATTCGGGCGCGGTGGAACTGCCGGGTGACTGGCCGGGCCTGCGCTGTGACATCGACACCCCGGACGACCTCGAGACGGCGCGCCGGCTCGGTGTCGGCCCGGCCACGACGCGGATCGTCGGCTGACCACCGGCGTTCACCAACCATGTGGCCTGCACCCAGCAGATAGGGAATGATCGTCGGGGTGACCGAAGCCGACACCCGTTCAGCACACACCGACCGCACACCCGTCGACTCGGACCCGGAGACACTGCCCGCTGCCACCGCGGATCCGACGGACGGCGCGCTACCCGATGACCGGTACCTCAACCGCGAGCTGAGCTGGCTGGACTTCAACGCCCGGGTGTTGGCGCTCGCCGCCGACCGGTCGCTGCCGTTGTTGGAGCAGGCCAAGTTCCTGGCGATCTTCGCCTCGAATCTCGATGAGTTCTACATGGTCCGGGTGGCCGGGCTGAAGCGCCGTGACGAGACCGGGCTCTCGGTCCGGTCGGCGGACGGGCTGTCGCCGCGCGAGCAACTGCGCCGGATCGGTGAACGCACCCAGCAGATCTCGACCCGACACGCCACGGTGTTCGGAGAGGTGGTGCGCCCGGCACTGGCCGAGCAGGGCATCACGATCGTCAACTGGAGCGAGCTGGACGAGCACGAGCAGTCCAAGCTCTCCACGTATTTCCACGATCAGGTGTTCCCGGTGCTGACGCCGCTGGCCGTCGACCCCGCGCACCCCTTCCCCTTCGTGAGCGGCCTGAGCATCAACCTCGCCATCACCGTGCGCAATCCCGACGACGGCACCCAGCACTTCGCCCGAATCAAGGTGCCGGACAACGTCGATCGGTTCGTGGAGCTGCCCGAGCCGGGCACGACGGGCGACGGCGTGAAGTCGCGCGTGCGGTTCCTGCCGATGGAAGAACTCATCGCGGCGTTCCTGCCGGTGCTGTTCCCCGGGCTGGACATCGTCGAGCACCACGCGTTCCGGATCACCCGCAACGCCGACTTCGAAGTCGAAGAAGATCGCGACGAGGATCTGCTGCAGGCGCTGGAACGCGAGCTGGCGCGCAGGCGGTTCGGCTCACCGGTTCGGCTCGAAGTCGCCACCGACATGACCGAGAACATGCTCGACCTGCTGCTGCGCGAGCTCGACGTGCACCCCGGCGACGTGATCGAAGTTCCTGGACTGCTGGACCTTTCGTCACTGTGGCAGATCTACGGCGTCGACCGGCCCGACCTGAAGGACCGGCCGTTCGTGCCGGCCACGCCCCCGGCGTTCGGCGAGCGGGAGACACCGAAGAGTATCTTCTCGACGCTCCGCGACGGCGACGTCCTGGTGCACCACCCGTACGACTCGTTCTCCACCACGGTGCAGCGTTTCATCGAGCAGGCCGCCGCCGACCCGAATGTGTTGGCCATCAAGCAGACGCTGTACCGCACCTCGGGTGACTCCCCCATCGTCAACGCCCTGATCGACGCCGCCGAGGCCGGCAAGCAGGTGGTGGCGCTGGTGGAGATCAAGGCCCGGTTCGACGAGCAGGCCAACATCAAGTGGGCCCGCGCGCTGGAGCAGGCGGGCGTGCACGTGGTGTACGGGCTCATCGGGCTCAAGACCCATTGCAAGACGGCGTTGGTGGTGCGTCGCGAAGGTTCGACCATCCGCCGCTATTGCCATGTGGGCACGGGCAACTACAACCCGAAAACCGCACGCCTGTACGAAGACGTCGGCCTGCTGACGGCCTCGCCGGAGATCGGCGCCGACCTCACCGACCTGTTCAACTCGCTGACCGGCTACTCACGCAAGGTGTCGTACCGCAACCTGCTGGTCGCTCCGCACAGCGTGCGGCGCGGCATCATCGAGCGCATCGAGCGCGAGATCGAGGCCAAGCGGGCCGGCGGCGACGGCCGGATCCGGATGAAGATGAACGCCCTGGTCGACGAACAGGTCATCGATGCGCTGTATCGGGCGTCGCAGGCCGGGGTGCGGGTCGAGGTCGTGGTCCGGGGTATCTGCGCGCTGCGTCCGGGCGCCGAGGGATTCTCCGAGAACATCGTCGTGCGCTCGATTCTCGGCCGCTTCCTTGAACATTCACGCGTTATTCACTTCAACGCCATCAATGAATTCTGGATCGGCAGCGCCGACATGATGCATCGTAATCTCGACCGACGCGTCGAGGTGATGGCGCAGGTGAAGGACCCGAGACTGACCGAGGAGCTGAGCGGGGTGTTCGATTCCGCGATGGATCCGGCCACCCGTTGCTGGGAGCTGGGTCCGGACGGACACTGGACCGCGCTGCCGCGCGAAGGCGAGAAGGTCCGGGATCACCAGGTGTCGATCATGGAGCGGCATCGCACGCCGTAGTTTTCGCCCGGCAGCAACGCACCGCGAAAACCTGATCCCGACAACCACATCCAGGAGCACAGGTGCCGAACAAGACGGCGCATGACACCCGCGCGACGCCGGTGCTGGCAGCGGGGGCGGTGTTGTGGCGCCCCGGCGAATCCGGCGCGCCACTGATCGCCGTCGTCCACCGACCGCGCTACGACGACTGGTCTCTGCCCAAGGGCAAGGTGGATCCCGGTGAAACCGAACCGGTTACCGCCGTACGGGAAATCCTGGAAGAGACCGGGTACGAGTCGGTGCTGGGCCGCCGGCTGGCCTCCGTCAGCTATCCGCTGGAGTACGGCACCAAGAAGGTTCGCTACTGGGCGGCCCGCACGACCGGCGGCGGGTTCAGCCCCAATGCCGAGGTCGACAAGCTCGACTGGCTGCCGGTGGCCGAGGCCATGCTCCGGCTGCAATATCCGCATGACCGACAAGTTCTGCGGCGCTTCACCCGTCGGCCCGCCGATACCCGCACCGTGCTGATCGTCCGGCACGCAACCGCGGGCCGCAAGGCTCGGTACAAGGGCGACGACCGGCTGCGGCCGCTCGACAAGAAAGGCCGGGCACAGGCGGAATCGCTTGTCGGCCAACTGCTCGCCTTCGGGGCCAGCGAGGTCCATGCGGCGTCGCGGACCCGGTGCCACCAGACCGTGGAACCGCTGGCGCAGGAGCTCGGTGTCCGGGTACGAGATGAACCGACGCTGACCGAAGAGGCTTTCGCGGCCGACGCCGACGCGGCCCGCAAGCGGGTGCTGAAGATCGCCGCAAAAGCCGACGACGAAACGGTCCCCGTCATCTGCACGCAGGGCAAGGTGATCCCGGACCTGATTTCGTGGTGGTGCGAGCGCAGCGGCATCCGGCCCGACAAATCGCGTAATCGCAAGGGCAGCATGTGGGTGATGTCACTGCACGGTGACGCGCTCGTCGCCGCGGATCACATCGGCAGCCCACTGCCGACGAAGCGCTGACACTCCACACACAGACACGCCGTGGATCGGTTGATCCACGGCGTGTCCGAGTCGGACCTATCGGATAGGGCTTAGCGGCGGCCCTTCTTGGCGGGAGCAGCCTTCTTGGCCGGTTCGGCCTTCTTGGCGGGAGCGGCCTTCTTGGCCGGAGCCGCAGCCTTCTTCGCCGGTGCGGCCTTCTTGGCGGGAGCGGCCTTCTTGGCCGGAGCCGCAGCCTTCTTCGCCGGAGCGGCCTTCTTGGCGGGAGCGGCCTTCTTGGCCGGAGCCGCAGCCTTCTTCGCCGGAGCGGCCTTCTTGGCCGGAGCGGCCTTCTTGGCCGGAGCCTTGGTGGCGGCGGCCTTCTTGGCGGGAGCGGCCTTCTTGGCGGGAGCGGCCTTCTTGGCCGGGGCGGCCTTCTTGGCAGCGCCACGCTTGGCCGGAGCTGCGGTGGCGCCGCGCTTCACGGCGGGGCCGTCAGCCGAAAGACGCTGCAGGCCAGCGACAACGGCCTTGAACTGAGCGCCCGGGCGGAAAGCCGGAACCGACGTCGGCTTCACCTTGACGGTCTCACCGGTGCGCGGGTTGCGCGCGACGCGGGCGGCGCGGCGACGCTGCTCGAAGACGCCGAAGCCGGTGATGGTGACGCTCTCACCCTTGTGCACGGCGCGGACGATGGTGTCCACGATGTGCTCGACGGCCGCGGTGGCCTGACGACGATCGGTGCCCAACTTCTCTGTCAGGGCATCGATGAGTTCTGCTTTGTTCATCCAAAACCTCCGATTCAGTGGCCCTGGGTGGACCGACTAATGCACACGGTAAACCCAGTACCCGCCGATTTCCAAGAGCCACGCCCGGTTTCGGGCATAGCTATGACGAAATTCGGCAATCCGGTTGGCCCACTTGGGAGGTGGTTGAGAGGTTTCGAAACGTGGTTGCGGGGGCAGGGATTCGAGCTGCGCCCGAGTGCCGAAATTGCTCCGCAGGCCCTCCGCCGGGGCCTGCGGAGCCCCTTGGTCAGGCCGGCAGAGTGCGCGGTTTGTAGCTCGGCCGACGCTGCTCGAAGGCCTCGATCTCGTCGCGTTTCCGCAGCGTAAGGCCTATATCGTCAAGACCTTCGAGCAGCCGCCATGCGGTGTAATCGTCAATCTTGAAGGGCAGCACGACCGTTCCCGCGGTCAAATTCCGATCTTGAAGATTCACAGTGATTTCCAGCCCCGGGTTCTGCTCGATCAGCTTCCAGAGCAGTTCGACATCGTCCTGTGCGACCTCCGCGGCGAGCAATCCGGCCTTGCCAGAATTTCCCCGAAAAATATCTGCGAAGCGCGACGAGATGACGACCCGGAATCCGTAATCCATCAATGCCCACACCGCGTGTTCGCGCGACGAGCCGGTGCCGAAATCGGGTCCGGCGACCAGAACCGAGCCGCGGTCGAACGGCGGGAGGTTGAGGATGAACGACGGATCGGTCCGCCAGCCGGCGAACAGTCCGTCCTCGAAACCCGTTCGGGTGACCCGCTTCAGGTACACCGCGGGGATGATCTGGTCGGTGTCGACATTGGACCGGCGCAGCGGAACGCCGATTCCGGTGTGGGTGTGGAAAGCCTCCATTACAGTGCGCTCCTAGCTCAGATCAGCGGGTGAGGACAGGGTTCCGCGCACCGCGGTGGCGGCGGCGACAGCGGGAGACACCAGGTGGGTGCGGCCGCCCTTGCCTTGGCGGCCTTCGAAATTCCGGTTGGATGTCGAGGCGCTGCGCTCCCCCGGAGCCAGCTGATCGGGGTTCATGCCCAGGCACATCGAACATCCGGCCTGCCGCCATTCGGCGCCGGCGGCGGTGAAAACCTCGCCCAGACCCTCGGATTCGGCCTGTGCGCGCACCGCCATCGATCCGGGCACCACCAGCATCCGCACGCCATCGGCGACCTTGCGGCCACGCAGCACGTCGGCCACCACTCGCAGATCCTCGATCCGGCCGTTGGTGCAGGACCCGACGAACACGGTGTCCACCGCGATATCCCGCATGGGCGTATTGGCCCGAAGGTCCATGTAGGCCAACGCCTTTTCGGCGGCCAGCCGGTCGCCTTCATCGAACATCTGTTCTGGGTCAGGGACATTCGCGGACAGCGGCACGCCCTGCCCGGGGTTGGTACCCCAGGTGACGAACGGGCTCAGGGTGGCCGCGTCGACGTGCACCTCGGTGTCGAATTCGGCACCCTCGTCAGTACGTAACGCCGTCCAGGCCGCCACGGCCGCGTCCCAATCCGCCCCCTGCGGCGCATGCGGACGGCCCTTGAGGAACTCGAACGTCGTCTCGTCGGGCGCCACCATGCCGGCGCGGGCGCCCGCTTCGATGCTCATGTTGCAGATCGTCATGCGGCCTTCCATCGACAGCGATTCGATGGCACTGCCGCGGTATTCGATGACGTGACCCTGACCGCCGCCCGTACCGATCTTGGCGATCACCGCGAGAATGATGTCCTTGGCACTGACACCCGGCGGCAGTTCGCCGTCGACATTGACCGCCATGGTCTTGAACGGCTTGAGCGGCAACGTCTGGGTCGCCAGCACATGCTCGACCTCGGACGTGCCGATGCCCATCGCGATCGCGCCGAAGGCACCGTGCGTCGAGGTGTGGCTGTCACCACACACCACCGTCATACCGGGCTGGGTCAGACCCAGCTGCGGTCCGATGATGTGCACGATGCCCTGCTGCGCGTCACCCATCGGGTGCAGGCGGATGCCGAATTCCGCACAGTTGCGCCGCAGCGTCTCAACCTGAGTGCGGGACACGGGATCCGCGATCGGCTTGTCGATGTCGATCGTGGGGACGTTGTGGTCCTCGGTCGCGATGGTGAGGTCGGGGCGATGGACGGGACGACCGGCCAGGCGCAGGCCGTCGAATGCCTGCGGGCTGGTGACCTCGTGCACCAGATGAAGATCTATATAGATGAGATCGGGTTCGCGGGCGGCACCTTCACCGGCACCCTCGACCACCACATGGTCCGCCCAGACCTTCTCCGCCATGGTGCGTGGCTTGTTCGTCATGACTGTGCAGTTCCTTCCGCGATACCCGGGAGGGCTGACCTACCATCCCACAATGCGAGACGTTAGTATCTCCCTGTGAGACAGGATAGCGGCATCGGCGTCCTCGACAAAGCGGTGGGTGTGCTGCATTCAGTGGCCGAGTCACCGTGTGGACTGGCCGAACTGTGCACCCGCACCGGGCTGCCCCGGGCGACCGCCCACCGACTGGCCGCGGGCCTGGAGGTCCATCGACTTCTGGCCCGCGACAACGAAGGACGGTGGCGGCTCGGCCCGGCACTGACCGAACTGGCCGGGCAGGTCAACGATCCGCTGCTGAGCGCTGCGGGCGCGGTGCTCCCCCGACTACGCGAGATCACCGGCGAGAGCGTGCAGCTCTATCGCCGGGAAGGCATGGCCCGGGTGTGCGTCATGGCCCTCGAGCCACCGTCGGGCCTGCGCGACACCGTGCCGGTCGGCAGCCGGCTGCCCATGACCGCCGGCTCCGGCGCCAAAGTCCTGCTGGCGTACAGCGATCCCGCGACGCAGCAGGCGGTGCTGCCGACGGCGAAGTTCACCGACCGGGTACTGGCGGAGGTCCGCCGGCGCGGTTGGGCACAGAGCGCGGCCGAGCGCGAGCCCGGCGTGGCCAGCGTCTCGGCACCGGTGCGGGACAACCGCGGTGCGGTGATCGCGGCGGTGTCGGTGTCGGGGCCGATCGACCGGATGGGCCGCCGCCCCGGCGTGCGCTGGGCGAGCGATCTGCTGGCCGCGGCCGAAGCGCTCACCCGACGTCTGTGACACCAATCAGCAAACCTTTGAATCCGCCACATCCGGTGACGACGGCGGCGCTGATCACCTAAGTTCCTAAGAGGCCCCGGCAGCGCCGGCGGGGAGTACCGCCGTAGGAAAGTAGGTTTCATCGTGTCGCAGCCACCACAGTGGCTGGCAACCGCACGGATGCTGCGCCGCACGGGCTTCGGAACCACCGGAGCCCAGGTGGACGCTGTCGTCAAGCAGGACTGGTCGGGGTATCTCGATTGGGCGCTGAGCCTCGATCCGAACGCCGACCCGGGTGCCATCGCGACCCCGATGCCGAAATCCACCATCCCGCAGTACCCGCCGTCGGGTGCCTCGGCCACCGAGATCGCCGCATTCGGCCAGGAACTCGTGGCGCGCATGCAGGAACTGTCGGGCTGGTGGTTGCGCCGCATGGCCGCGGTGCAGCAGCCCATCCACGAGAAGCTGACGCTGTTGTGGCACAACCACTTTGCCACCTCGGCAGAGAAGGTCAACGCGGCCCAGTTGATGGGCGAGCAGAACGAGAAGCTGCGCACCCTCAAGCTCGGTGACTTCGGCAGCCTCGCGTGGGCCATGCTCACCGACGGTGCGATGCTGCACTGGCTCGACGGTGACGTGAACACCGCCGCGGCGCCCAACGAGAACCTGTCCCGCGAGTTCATGGAGCTCTTCACCATGGGACATGCCAACGGCTACACCGAGATCGACGTCAAAGAGGGCGCCAAGACCCTCACCGGGCGGCACCTGAAGCCCGACGGCAGCACCGTCATCTACGCCGAGCATCACGACGAGTCCGTCAAGACCGTGCTCGGGGTCACCGGCAACCTCACCGACACCGACTTCTGCAACATCGTGTTACGGCAGCCCGCATCCGCCACGTTCGTCGCCGGAACCCTGTGGCGCCTGTTGGCTTCGGACCAGCCGGCCGCCCCCGACACCGTGAGCCGCCTGGTCGCCGCCTACGGACCCAACCGGGACCTCAAGGCGCTCACCAAGGCCGTCGTCCTCGATCCCGAATTCACCAAGGCCGCCGGCACCGTCGTCAGCACTCCGGTGGAATGGCTGATGGGCATCGTCCGGTCGCTCGCGGTTCCCCTCGACGACGAGCACGTCCTCGCCGACCTCGACCAGGTGCTCCGGGTGATGGGTCAGCGTCCCTTCTATCCACCGGATGTCGGCGGGTGGCCCCGCGGCCAACTCTGGTTGTCGACCAACAGTGCGGCAGCGCGGGTCTGGGCCGCGAACCGGCTGCTGGCGCTCAGCGACATCAGCGCCGTCGAGAACATGGCGTCGAGCGAGCGGATCGACGGTGTGGGCTATCTGTTCGGCATCGGCGCCTGGTCGGATCGCTCGGCAGCCGCGCTCAAACCGTTGGTCTCCGATCCACACCGGCTGGTGGCAGCGGCCGTCATCACCCCCGAGTACGTGACGTCCTGAAGAGATCCCCATGCCCGAGTTCAATCGCCGCAAGTTCTTGATCGCCAGCGCCGGGGCCGGCGCCGCCGGTCTGCTCGGTGGCGTCGCCGCGGTGACGCTGCCGGACCTGCTGCGCGAAGGTCAGGACCGTCCGCTGCAGACCAACCAGGGCATCCTGGTGATCGTCACGCTCTACGGCGGAAACGACGGCCTCAATACCGTTATCCCGTACGCGGACAACGCCTATCACGACGCCCGCCCCGAGCTCGCCTACAAACCCGAGGAAGTGCTGCACCTCGACCCGGCCTTCGGGCTCAATCCCGCGCTCACCGGGATGTCGAAGCTGTGGCAGTCCGACAAGCTCGCGATCGTGCGCGGTGTCGGCTACCCGAAGCCCGACCGCAGCCACTTCCGCTCCATGGACATCTGGCAGACCGCCAATCCCGTCGACGCGGTCACCAGCGGCTGGATCGGCCGCTGGCTGGACAGCACCGGCGACGACCCGATCCGGGCCGTCAACATCGGCACGGTGCTGCCGCCCCTGGCGGTCGGCCAAAAGCACGTCGCAGCATCGCTTTCCGACTTCGTGCCGGCCATCCCGCCCGATGTCGCACGCACCTTGGCCGCGCTCAGCGCCGACGATCCGAACGACACCACCGCCATGAGCCAGGTGTGCGAGTCGTACCGGTCCAACCACTCCACCAACAGCCGCTTCGCACCCGTGATCAACGGCCGGCTGCAGACCATCGGTCAGGCCGACAACCAGTTGGCCAGTGACCTGGAACTGGTGGCCCGCTGCATCCGCGCCGGGGTGCCCACGCAGGTGTACATGACGCAGCTGCTGGGCTTCGACACGCATGCCGACGAGCGCGCCCCCCAGCAGGCGTTGCTCAAGACCCTCGACGACGCCCTGACGCCGTTCTTCCACAAGCTCCAGGGCACGCCGTACGGCCGCAACGTGGTGGTGCTGATGTACTCCGAATTCGGGCGGCGGGTCGCGGCCAACGCATCACAGGGCACCGACCACGGCACGTCCGGTCCGGTGTTCATCGCGGGCACTCCGGTCAAGGGCGGGTTCTACGGCGACGAGCCGAGCCTGACCGATCTCACCGACGGCGATCTGAAGACCACCGTCGACTTCCGTGACGTTTATCACGAACTGCTCCACGGCACGCTCGGCGCGGATCCGGAGCCGTCGGTCGGCCGCGGACGGCGGGATCTCGGATTCCTGGCCGGCGGCAGGTAACGCCCGCGAGAAAGACAAAACGCCGGACCTGTTGTCAGGTCCGGCGTTCGTACGTACCCCCGATGGGATTCGAACCCACGCTACCGCCGTGAGAGGGCGGCGTCCTAGGCCGCTAGACGACGGGGGCTAGAACTTCCGAGGCGATAGCTTAGCTCAGTTGTGCTGGCTGACCTAATCGCTCCGGCAGCTGGGGTACCAGGACTCGAACCTAGAATGGCTGAACCAGAATCAGCTGTGTTGCCAATTACACCATACCCCACTTGATGCCCATAACCGCAGGTCAGGGGCATCTTCGGACCGAAAACCTCAGCGGATGTTCGCCGCTTTCTGCTTTCCGGGCCGACGAGCAGACTACCAAACAGTTGGCCTTGTCTTTAAATCGCCCGCTCACAGCCCGTTTCGGGCCGCTTGCAACCGCGCCAGACTGCGGTCACGTCCGAGCAGTTCCATCGATTCGAACAGCGGCGGGCTGACGGTCGCGCCGGTCACCGCCACCCGGATGGGACCGAACGCCTTGCGCGGCTTGAGTTCCAGGCCGTCGAGCAGCGACGCTTTGAGCGCGGCCTCGATGTGGGCGGTGTTCCACTCACCGACGCCCGCCAAGGCGCTCAGCGTGGCGTCCAGGACCTCGGCAGCCTCGGGCTTGAGTTCCTTCGCCGCCGACTTCTCGTCGATCACGTAGGCGTCGTCGTTGAAGAACTTCACCAGGTCCCACGCGTCGCCGAGGACGACGATGCGGGTCTGGATCAACTCGGCCGCCGCGGCGAAACCCTTGGCGTCCAATGTGGTGTCGTGGCCATGCTGCTTCAGGAACGCGTCCAGTCGTTTCGCGAAGTCCTCCGGAGCCAGCCGGCGGATGTGCTCGGCGTTGATGGCGTCGGCCTTCTTCTGGTCGAACCGCGCCGGGTTCGAGTTGACGTTGGCCACGTCGAAGGCGGCCACCATCTCGTCGAGGCTGAAGATGTCGTTGTCGTCGGCGATGCCCCAGCCCAACAGCGCCAGGTAGTTCAGCAGGCCCTCGGGGATGAATCCGCGGTCGCGGTGCAGGAACAGGTTGGACTGCGGGTCGCGCTTGGAAAGCTTCTTGTTGCCGTCACCGAGAACGCTTGGCAGGTGGGCGAATTGCGGGACCGCGTCGGCGACACCGATCCGGATCAGCGCCTGGTACAGCGCGATCTGCCGCGGCGTCGACGGCAGCAGATCCTCGCCGCGCAGCACGTGGGTGATCTTCATCAGCGCGTCGTCGACCGGATTGACCAAGGTGTACAGCGGATCACCACTGGCGCGGGTGATCGCGAAGTCCGGCACCACGCCGGCGGCGAAGGTCGTCTCGCCGCGCACCAGGTCAACCCAGGTGATGTCCTCGTCGGGCATCTTGAGGCGCAGCACGGGCTTTCGGCCTTCGGCCTCGAACGTGGCCTTCTGCTCCGGGGTGAGGTCGCGGTCGTAGTTGTCGTAGCCCAGCTTGGGGTTACGGCCCGCCGCGAGGTGCCGAGCCTCGACCTCTTCCGGCGTCGAGTAGGCCTCGTAAACCTCGCCCGCGGCAAGCAGTTTCGCGATCACGTCGCGGTAGAGGTCGCCGCGCTGCGACTGCCGGTACGGCTCGTAGGGTCCGCCGACCTCGGGGCCCTCGTCCCAGTTCAGCCCGAGCCAGCGCAGGGCGTCGAGGATCGCGTTGTAGCTCTCCTCGCTGTCGCGCGCGGCATCGGTGTCCTCGATGCGGAAGACGAAGTCGCCGCCGGTGTGGCGCGCGTACGCCCAGTTGAAGAGCGCGGTGCGGACCAGGCCGACGTGCGGCGTGCCGGTCGGCGACGGGCAGAAGCGAACCCTGACAGGTGTGGTCACGTTATTTCCCTTTACGCACAACAGGATTGGAGAGGGTGCCGATGCCATCGACGGTGATGCTGACGGTGTCGCCGTCCTCGATGGGGCCGACGCCCTCGGGGGTTCCGGTGAGGATGATGTCGCCGGGCAGCAGCGTCATGACGGCAGAGACCCATTCGATGATGGCGCCGACGTCGTGGAGCAGCAGCGCGGTGTTGCTGTCCTGACGCTTCTCGCCGTTCACCTCGGTGCGGATGTCCAGATCGGCCGGGTCCACGGCGGTCTCGATCCACGGGCCGACCGGGCAGAACGTGTCGTGCCCCTTGGCCCGCATCCACTGGCCGTCCTTCTTCTGCTGATCACGTGCCGAGACGTCGTTGGCGATCGTGTAGCCGAGGATGTAGTCCTTGGCCTTGGCGGCCGGGATGTCCTTGCCCGGACGTTCGATGACCACCGCCAGCTCGCCCTCGTGGTGCACCGGGTTGGCGTCTGCGGGCAACTGGATCGGGATGTTCGGCCCGATGATCGCGGTGTTGGGCTTGAGGAAGATCACCGGATCCTCGGGCGGCTCGCTACCCATCTCACGGGCGTGCGCCGCGTAGTTCTTGCCCATGCAGATCACCTTGCTGGCCAGGATCGGCGCCAACAGCCGGACGTCGGCCAGCGGCCAGGAGCGTCCGGTGAAGGTGGGGTTGCGGGACAGGTACTGCTCAGCGATTTCTTTGCAGACCGCATCGGAGTTCGGGTCGCCCTCGATCACCACAAAAGCGACGCCGTCTGGACTGGCAATTCGACCTAGGCGCATCCGCCCAGCCTAGTGAGGCCCGCTGGTCAGCCCGCGAACTGGGCTTGAAGGAACGGGGTGGAGTCGGCCATCGAGGTCAGCACGGTGCTGGAGTGGTCGTCTTCGGGGTAGACGTAGAGCGCCACGTCCTGGCCGTTGGCCTTGAGCTGATCGGCGAACTTCAGGGTCGACGACGGCGGTACGTCACGGTCCTTGAGGCCGACGCCGAGGAAGATCGGCCGGTCGTAGCCCGCGATGGGCGTGCCCATGAAGTCGGCCAGCGCGCCGCGCATGCCCGGTAGCGATGCCAGTGGGGCGGAGAAGAACTGTGGCGGCGTGAGGCCGGCCACCGCCGCGCTCAGTGGTGCGGTGCACAGGGTCTCGGCCTGGTTCGCAGCGGTCAGGCCGGCCGGCGTGAGCACGCTGTTGACGTCCGGGCGGAGCTCCCGGAAGCCGGCGAGGATGTAGGCCGTGTAGGCCGACGCGATGGGACCCAACCCGGGCGGCAGCACCATGTCGGGGCCTGCCGTGATGATGACGTCGTCGATGTTCGCCGGGGTGCCGGTCGCCACGACGCCGCGGTAGTCGAGGCCGCTCCCCTTGCTGAATTCGGTGGCCCACCGTGCGCTCGCGACGGCCGCCGCGCCGCCCTGGGACTGACCGACCAGAGCCCACTTCGGCGACAGCGGCAGGTTCATGTGATGCGCGGCGATCACCGAATCGATGATGGCGTGCGCGGTGGCGACGCTGTTGAGGTAGCTCATCAGACCCGGGGTGCCCAGACCCGTGTAGTCGGATCCGACGACGACGTAACCCTCATTCAGCCAGTGGCTCAGATATTCGTTGTCGCGTGCGCTGCGTGGCTGCGCCGAGGGCGTGCAGTCGTCGCCCAGGCCGACGGTGCCGTGCGCCCAGGCGATGACGGGCCAGCCGCCCGGCGGGGCCTCGCCGGGCGGCACGAACACCACGCCGGTACTGACCGCGGGTGAATTGTGTTGGTCGGTGGTCGAATACAGGATTCGGTAGGCGCGGGCCGCACCGGCGACCGACAGCTCGGGGTTCAGCGGGACGGTCCGGATGAGCCCGCCCGGCGGCGGCACCCGGTCCGCGAATGCCCGGGCGTCCAGGCCCGACCAGTTCGGCGCAGCTGCCGATGCCGTGGGTATCGGTGCCGCCACCAGCATCAGGCCGGCCACGAAGGCCGCCGTCAAACGTGAGAGGTACGCGCGCTGAGCCATGTTGCCGACCCTAGTTGTTCTCATATATTGAGAAATGGATTCATATTTTGAGAAGCCTGGTGGCACCATGAAGCCATGGTCACCAACGTCTCAGCCGTCCGCCGCTGGTCGATGCTGGTGATGGCGCTCGGCTCGACGATGTGCGCCAACGTCTTCATCAACGGCGCCGCCTTTCTGATCCCGACGCTGCACGGCGAGCGCGGCCTCGACCTGTCGCGTGCCGGTCTGGTCTCCGCCATGCCGAGCTTCGGCATGGTCCTGACGCTGATCGCGTGGGGCTGGGTGGTCGACCGGGTCGGCGAACGGTTCGTGCTGACCGTCGGGTCGCTGCTGACCTCGGCGGCGGCGTTCGCGGCGGCGTGGGCCGACTCGTTGGTGGCGGTCGGAGCCTTCCTGTTGTTGGGCGGCATGGCGGCCGCGAGTTCCAATTCCGCGAGCGGTCGGCTGGTGGTCGGCTGGTTCCCGCCGGAGCAGCGCGGGCTCGTCATGGGCATTCGCCAGACGGCACAACCGTTGGGAGTTGGGCTGGGCGCCTTGGTGATTCCGCGACTGGCCGAGTCGTCGGGGGTGTCGGCCGCGCTGCTGTTCCCCGCGATCGCCTGTCTGGTCGCCGCCGTGGTGACCGCCGTCGGCGTCATCGATCCGCCCCGGCCGCCCCGAGCGTCGGCCCCCGCAACCGATCTGGCCAATCCCTACCGCGGGTCGTCGGTACTGGCGCGCATCCATGCCGTGTCGGTGCTGCTGGTCGCGCCGCAGTGCCTGGTCTGGACCTTCTCGCTGGTGTGGCTGATGACAGCGCACGGCTGGTCTGCCGGCGCGGCGGGCACGATGGTGACAGTGGCCCAATTGTGCGGTGCCGCAGGGCGAATCGGCGCCGGTCGGTGGTCGGATCTGACGGGTTCACGGCTGCATCCGGTGCGGGTGATAGCCGTGCTGGCGGGTGCCACCATGGGCCTGCTGGCGCTGTGCGACTACCTGCACTGGCCGGTGGCGGTTTTCCTGATGGTGGTGGCGTCAGTGGTTACCGTGACCGATAACGGGTTGTCCTTCACCGCGATTGCCGAAATCGCCGGGCCGTTCTGGAGTGGCCGGGCGCTGGGTGTGCAGAACACGACGCAATTGCTGACGGCAGGCATCGTGCCGCCGGTGTTCGGCGCCCTGATCGGGGCCTTCGGGTTCCCGGCCGCGTTCGCGGTGTGCGCGCTGTTCCCGGTGCTGGCGGTGCCGTTGGTCCCGGTGGCCGCAGACCCGTTGCGGGACAGCGCTGTTCCTGTCAAAACGAGCAGTTGAGCGTGCGCCTGTGCTGCTCGCCACTCGCAGGTTGTCAGCGCTGACGCACGGTCAACAGCGGCGCGGCTGTTGGTGGTCACAGCCGTCACTCCTGTCGCAGGCTCTCTCACCGCACACGCATCCGGAACCCGGTATCGCCGGTTATATCGCTCGTCGAGTCCCAGCTAGCGATCGCGCACCTGGATGATCGACCTGCGACGCGCGGCAGTCAGCAAGTCTGCGGCGCCGAGCGCGACCTCGCCGTATTGGGCATGCGGGTCGACCCCGTTCGCGCGCAACAGCGGCTCGGCGCGTTGCGAAACGCTGCCTTTGAGTCCGAACCATTCGAGCAGTTCGGCCACCTGAGGCACGCCGTAACGGCCGACGGAGTGGTTGGCTCGGCAGATCACCCAGGCAACTGCCGCGGCTCCGCGTTCCGGGGATGCCTTGCGCCGGAAGATCGCTGGATCAGCAACCGCGGCACGACCAAGGAACCGGCGCATCGCGGTCCGGTGTTCGACGTCAAAAAGTTCGTCGGCGCAGCGATCGCACAGGGCCATCACCTTCTCGACCGCGGGTCGGATGTCGTCGGCGATCCCCGCCCAGTCGAACGGCTCATCATTCAACGGCTCGTCGGTCAGATTCTGCAACTGAAGACGACCGCCGACCACCGCGACCAGGCGCTCCAATATGTACTTGGCCATGCTGTCGTCGTCATCGTCGAATCCGCCATAGCCCTCGCCCAGTAGCTGAGCGGCCAGCGCCGCCGCACCCTGCGGACGATCAGTACGGATCAACCGCTGAAACTCGCCTTCCCATCTGTCGACCGACGTCAAGGTCTCGGCCGTGAGGGTGGCGCTGATGCCTTCGTGGTCATGGCAGTAGGCGATGAATGCCCGCAGTAGGTTTGGCAACCCTGCGAGAAACTGCGTGTCCGCCACGATCTTTCGCGGAAACCAGTCCACGAGGAGGATTTCGACATTGACGGGGCTCCAGCGGTATGGATCGCCCGGTCCCCAATCCGTCGCGAACCACAGGACGGAATCCAGGAGGTCACGGGCATCGACGGTGTCGAGTGTGATGCCAAACGGCGAGGCGAAGAAGTCAGCGGCGATGGCCGTTCGCTCCTCGTCGGTCCATTCCTTCCTCTCCGGCACCACGCCACCGGCAGGCTGCAGCCGCACGAGCCACTCGACCAGCGGCCGGCAGACGGGCCAGGACTCCGATTCCAATGGCGGGAACAGTCGAGACCCGTGGTCGATCGCTGTCTCGACTATCGCTCGCGCATCGGCCGGGTCGAACTGCATCAGTGACTGCCCGGATTGCCTCACGTCCTTGATTCGCTCCACCACGACTGCGAGCGGTTCTGGAATGACGAACGCGTCCTTGACCACCGAGCCCATGTTGTGGTCGACATACACCAGCGCAGTCAATCGCCGGCCGTCAGGTAGCGTCGCGCCGAAGAAGTAGTCGTCACCGTCGCCAAGAACATGCGTGAGGAGCCATACCTCTGGGTCGGCGCGCGTATTCTGCAATGCGCCAAGCCAATCCGGCAACGGTTGGTGCCGGGTCGACAATTCCCTGCCGATGCGCTCCGCCATCACCTGATCGGGGACCAACTCGCGGATGACAGTCAACGCGGCCGTGGTCTGCGCGAACGAGGTGCCGATGAGCGACTCGACCAGGTCGTCGAGACGGGGGCCGTCGTCGTTGCGAGCCCAGGGGTTTCGCGAGCGCGTATCCGTGGCATTGATCAGCCCGCTGACGAGTTCGAGCAGTGCCAGTGGCTGGTCGGAGCGCAATGCGTCGCGCAGCGTCTGAAACAGCGGCTGATCCTCAGGCCTGACCGAAGGTGGCGGCGGAACAGACCTAAGGTGGCGCTTGGGCCGCTTGCCGCGACCAGACTTGGGCATGACTGTCAGCGTAAGTGGTCCCCGGCAGGTGAGCAATGATCAATACCTGTGGATGAGGCCCGAGGAGGCGGCCTGAAAGTGGGCGCACCTTCCCGAGGATGATCATC
>NZ_JBJIAL010000050.1:0-33453 GCF_045310895.1 Mycobacterium sp. SMC-18 | reverse complement strand
GTGGGAGGGTCATCACCAGCGGCGAACGAGCAAGGTCATCCTCGCCCGAACGGGTTGAACACAATCAATGTCGGTGGGTGGTCGTATCGTTCGCAACAGTTCGATCACATGTTCTACCGTTCGAACATTTGGGCGATATAGTCGAACACAAGAGCGATCGAACCTATGTACGAACTCCTGAGAGGAACCGACATGACCGTCATCACCCGCGAATACCCGACCGACGTCGTCGTCCGCACCGTGCCTCGGCGTTCAGATGTCAACCGGCACCGCCAGGCCCGGCTGCGGCCGGCCGGCGCGCGCCCCTCGGGCGCGGCCTTCCGGCACCGGGGTACGGGCGTGCTGACGTCGCGTGCCTCGCACCGCCGCAATCCGATCACCCCGTTGACCACGGTGATGCTGGCCCTGGTCGCGGCCGGGATCACGGTGTGGCTGGGTCTGGTGGCGCAGTTCGGTGAGGCGGTCCAGCCGACTTCTTCGACGGCCTCCGTGCCCGCGCAGCTCGCGGTGGTCCGGGTGCAGACGGGGGAGTCGATTCAGCAGGTCGCGCGGCGGGTGGCGCCCGACGCGCCGGTCAGTGCCGTCGTCGACCGCATCAAGGAGCTGAACAAGCTGCCGTCGGTGGCCCTGAACGCCGGGCAGACGCTGATCGCGCCGGTCGGCTGAGGACAGTCCGTGCGCGCGTCGATCGGCACGGCGCCCGGCCGCGTCAGAGCGGCACGGGTAGGCTCGAGACCGTTCGAAACGGTCGATTGTCGGTGCGGCGAAGGAGCGGTGATGCACTGTCCGTTCTGCCGGCATCCGAACTCGCGTGTGGTCGATTCACGAGAAGCTGACGAAGGGCAGGCGATTCGGCGTCGCCGGTCATGCCCCGAGTGCGGTCGCCGGTTCACCACGGTGGAGACCGCAGTCGTCGCGGTGGTCAAACGCAGCGGCGTCACCGAACCGTTCAGCCGGGACAAGGTGATCAAGGGCGTACGGCGCGCCTGCCAGGGGCGGCAGGTCGACGACGATGCCCTGAACCAGTTGGCGCAGAAGGTCGAAGATGCGGTGCGGGCCACCGGATCTCCCGAAGTGCCGAGCCATGAGGTCGGGTTGGCGATCCTCGGTCCTCTGCGTGACCTCGATGAGGTCGCCTATCTGCGGTTCGCGTCGGTGTACCGCTCTTTCTCGTCCGCGGAGGACTTCGAACGCGAAATCGAGGCGCTGCGGGCGCACCGCGGTGTGACGTCGTCGGGCTGACGGCAGCTAGGTCGCGCTGCGCTCGTCGGTCTCCATGGCGTCGAGAACCGCATACTTCGTATCTTGCGGGGCGTCGATCGACTTCGCGGTGACGCCGGTCTGCAGGAGTCCGCGCAGCGCATCACGGTCGTAGACCGACGGCGCCGTCGTGTCGATGAATTCCTCGATGAGTTTCACGAACCGGTCGGGGTCGTCGTGAAACGGGAAATGTCCTGAGTTGTCGAAGAACTCGAGCCGGGAGCCCGGCATCGCGGCGTGGGCGAGTTCTCCGTGGGCGGCCGGGATGACGGCATCCTGCGTGCCCCAAACCAATTGCACCGGAATGGCTTCGGTCAAATAACATCGGTCCAGCATCGTGACCACCTGGCCGCGCCAGTCGACCACGGCGCGCAGGGTCCGGGCGAAGGCGGACGAGGCCTTGGGTTCGGGCAGGTCGTTGAGGATGCGCAGCATGTTCGGCAGGTCGTGGCCCAGGCCGGTCGACCCGAGCAGCGCTCCGCCGAGCCGCCCGGCGAGCTGAAGGGCGGGCAGTACCAACGGGATTCGCAACAGTGCCAGCGCTTCGGTACCCAGCGGCAGCGCCGCGAGCCGCAGTGCGATGTTCACGTCGCGGGTGACACCGCCGGCACCGACCAGCACCAGGCGATCGACCAATTGCGGGAACTGATAGGCGAACTGCATGGCCACGCCGCCGCCCAGTGAATGGCCGACGACCGTCACGCGTTCGATGTCGAGCACGCTGAGCAGGTCCCGCATGCCGTTGGCGTACGCCGCCACCGAGTAGTCGGCGCGCGGCTTGTCGGACTGGCCGTGGCCCAGCAGGTCCGGGGCGATGACGGTGAACCGCTGGGCGAGGCGCGTCTGAACGGTTTCCCACGTGGTGGAGTTGTCGCCGATGCCGTGGATCAGCAGGATCGCCGGCCCCGAGCCCGCCACCCGGTACGCGCGGCGGTAACCATGGATGGTGCGGTACTCCAGCCGCGGCGTCACGTCGCGCACCGAGTGCAGGTTGGGCTTTCCATCGGACATCGTCCCAGCTCCTTCCCATGGTGTCGGCCAAGCCGACCGCGTGGTCAGTCGCCGACAGTGCCGTCGTCGCCGGCTTGGGGATCGGAGAATCCGTCACCGGACTGTTCGGCGAGGAACTGCTCGAACTGTGCGCCGAGTTCGTCGCCGCTGGGTAGTTCCTCGTCACGTGCCAGCAACGACCGATTTTCCTGAGCAGCGACGAACGAATCGTACTGTTGTTCCAGTGCACTGACCACTTGAGCGACTTCGGCGCTGGCCTCCACCTGCTCGCTGATCTTGGCGTACACCTCGGCGCCCGCCTCCGACAGCGCGTGCAGCGGAATCTGCAGCGACGCGATCCGGGAGACCTCACCCAGCAGCGCCTCGGCGGCGGGCGGATACGCGGTCTGCGCTAGGTAGTGCGGCACATGCACGGTGAAGCCCAGAGCTTCGTGGCCGTGCTGAATCATCCGGTACTCCAACAGGTTCGACACGCTGGCCGGAACCTGTACCTCGCCAACCCACGGCGTGTGATCGGCGATCAGCTCCTTGTTGCCGGCGTGTGCCGTCATGGTGACGGGGCGGGTGTGCGGGACCGCCATCGGGATGGCGCCCAGCCCGATGATCTGCCGGACCCCGAGCCGCTCGGACAGCAGCCGCACCGCCGTGATGAAACGTTCCCAGCGCAGATCCGGCTCCATCCCGGCCAGCAGCAGGAACGGCGTCCCGGCGGTGTCGTGCAGCGCGTACAGGTTCAGTTCGGGATCGTCGTACTTGGTGAAGTGGTCGGTGGTGAACGTCATCAGCGGCCGGCGTGACCGGTAGTCCAGCAGTTCGTCGATGGCGAACGACGCGACCAGTTCGGTGTCGAGCGTGTTCTTCAGGTGCTCGGCGGCCAGCCGGATGGCGTGACCGGCATCGGAGAAGCCTTCGAGGGCGTGCACCATCACCGGTCCGCGGCCGTCGGCGGCGGACAACTGGGGCGCGGGGAATTCCAGCTCGTACATACCGCTCTGCTCGGGCTGATACTGCTGGCCCCGGCTGTTGTCGGGCCGCTGGCCGCTCGCGTTGCGCGCGTTCCCGTCGTGCTCGCTCACCTTCACACTCCTTGCCGTCGTGCGTTCACATCTCGCCGGATGTGTCTCCTACAAGTGTCGCGCATTCTTGTGTTGTTCCCGGTGTCGGCCCGCAGTACGCATGGTGCACCAGGTGCTGCTCGTGCCGTCGGTATCGGGCAAGATCGGACAGATGCTTCGCACCCGACTGGCCGTGAGCGCATTCGCCGCGCTGCTGGCCACCGCGTGCAGCCCGCCTGCGATCAAGGCCGATCCCCGTGCCGGCGACCCCGGTACGGTCGCCGCCGGCGCGGCCGTGGTCCCGGGACCCCGGCCCGATCCGCGCGTCGGAGCGGTGTTCCTGGGCAGCGATTCCGTGCACACCTGCAGTGGCGCGGTCCTCGACTCGCTGGCCGGGAATCTGATCATCACGGCCGCACACTGCCTCGACGCGGCGTTCGACGCGACGTTCGCGCCCGGTTACCGCAGCGGCGTGCCCGGGGACTTCTGGCACATCGACGCGGTGTACCTGGATTCGCGCTGGGTCCGTGGCCAGGACCCGGCAGCCGACTTCGCGATCGCCCGGGTCAGCCACGGCGGTGCGGCCACGACCGAGACGCTGGAGCACCGCGCCGGCGGCGGCTTCGTGCTCGGCGCGGCGCCCGGTCCGGACGTTCCGATCACGGTGACGGGATACCCGCTCGGTGACGGCGGCGGTCAGGTCAGCTGCAGCGGTCCGACGTCACGCCCGGATCGCGGGTTCCCGGCGCTGCGCTGCCCGGGACTGGTGGACGGCACCAGCGGCTCGCCCTGGGTGGCGGGGAACGAGGTCAGGGGAGTGGTCGGCGGTCTGCAGGGCGGTGGGTGCAGCAGCAACGAGCTGTCGTACTCGTCACCGTTCGACGTGCAGGTCCAGGTGGTGTATCAGCGTGCCCAGGAGGGTGGCCCGGCAGACCGCGCCACCGGCGCCCCCGACGACGGCTGCAGCACCTAGCTCCGGAACTGGTTGAGCGCCCGCAGCTTGTTCATCACGTCGAGCGCGGCGACCTTGTAGGCCTCGGAGAACGTCGGGTAGTTGAAGACGGCGTCGACCAGGTACTCCACGGTCCCGCCGCAGCCCATCACGGCCTGGCCGATGTGGACCAGTTCGGTGGCGTTCGAGCCGAAGATGTGTACGCCGAGCAGCGTGAGGTCCTCGGTGGAGACCAGGAGTTTGAGCATGCCGTACGAGTCGCCGGCGATCTGCCCGCGGGCCAGTTCGCGGTAGCGCGACACCCCGACCTCGTACGGGACCGAGCTGTCGGTGAGATCGACCTCGGTGGCGCCGACGTACGACACCTCGGGAATGGAGTAGATGCCGATCGGCTGTAGGTCGGTCATGCCCTTACAGGGCTCGCCGAAGGCGTGATAGGCCGCGAGCCGGCCCTGGTCCATCGAGGTCGCCGCCAGCGCGGGGAAGCCGATGACGTCGCCGACGGCATAGATGTGGTCGACCTTGGTCTGGTAGTTGTCGTCGACGAAAATCCTTCCGCGGCTGTCGATCTCGAGTCCGGCCTGGGCGACGTCGAGGTGCTCGGTCTGGCCCTGCCGGCCGGCCGAGTACATCACTGTCTCGGCGGGGATCTGTTTCCCGCTGGCGAGCGTGGTCAGGGTTCCGCCGGGACCCACGTCCACGGCGGTGACCTCTTCGCCGAACCGGAACGTCACCGCGAGGTCGCGCAGGTGGAATTTGAGGGACTCGATGATCTCGGAATCGCAGAAGTCCAGCATCGTCGGGCGCTTCTCGATCACGGTCACCTTGGTGCCGAGCGCGGCGAACATGGACGCGTACTCGATACCGATGACTCCGGCGCCGACCACCACCATCGACTGCGGCAGGCTCTTGAGATCCAGAATCCCGTCGGAGTCCAGGACGCGTTCTTCGTCGAAGTTCACCCCGGCCGGCCGGACGGGCTTGGTGCCGGTGGCGATGACGACATACCGCGCCCTGATGTTGACGTTCTCGTCGCGGGTCGGGTCCTCGATGACCAGGGTGTGCGGGTCGAGGAAGCGCCCGTGCCCTTCGAACAACTCGACCCCGTTGCGCAGGAGCTGGTTGCGCACGACGTCCTGTTCCCGGCCGATGACGTGGGTGGTGCGGCGCAGCAGATCGGCAGGGGTGATCCGTTCCTTCACCCGGTAGCTGGAGCCGTACAGTTCGCGCTGGCTCATCCCGGTGAGGTAGACGACGGCCTCACGCAGCGTCTTGGACGGGATGGTCCCGGTGTTCACGCAGACGCCGCCGAGCATGCGTCCACGCTCGATGACTGCGACGGATTTTCCCAGCTTGGCGGCGGCGATCGCGGCCTTCTGCCCACCCGGGCCGGATCCGATGACGACGAGGTCGAACTCCTGCGTGGAACCCATGACAGCCAGGTTGGCACGGCGCGCGTGATCATGCAGCCGGATCATCGGCGAACTTTGCGGAAACACCTCGCGTGGGACCGTTATCCACAGATCCGAGTTCATCCACAGACCGGCCCGCCGGCCGTGCCGGCCGACGATTCCTGACGGACCGTGCTGCCACCTTCAGGGCATGACATCTTTCAGCTCATTCGATTTCCAACTGAACCGGCCCGGCGCCCTGATCGCGGCAGTGCCTGCGGTCCTGGGATTTGCGCCGGAGAAGTCACTGGTACTCGTCACGATCATCGGCGGCGAGATGGGTGCGGTCCTGCGCGTCGACCTGTCGGAGGGATTCTTCGAGGCCTTGCCCGACGCCCTCGGACATCTCTCGGACATGGCCGCCGCCGCGGACGCGGATGCGGCCATCGCGGTGATCGTCGACGAACACGGCGTCGACTGCGCGATGTGCGCGGACATGTACCGCGACGTGAGCGACGAACTCGAGGACGCGCTGTCCGATCACGGCATCGAACTGTTCGCGGTGCATGTGGTCGACCGGGTGGCCGCCGGCGGCCGGTGGCAGTGCGCCGACGGCTGCGGCAACGCCGGCATCGTCGAGGATCCCGAATCGTCGCCTGTCACCATGGCTGCGGTGCTCGACGGCCGGCGCCTCTACGCCCGGCGCGCGGACCTCGTCGAGGTCGTGGCCGTCACCGACACACAGCGCGCCGAGGCGTTGCGGCCGGCGATCGAAAAGCGTGCTGCCACAGTGGATTACCGAGGCCGTCCCGATGCCGATGCGCGCGCCGACGTCGAACATGCGGTGGCGTGTGCCACCGGTTCGGCGGACGGGTCACCGTTACCCGATGACGACGCGGTGCGCCTGGCCTGTGCGGTGACGGATTCGCGGGTGCGGGACACGCTGTACGCGCTGGCGGTCGGCGAGCATGCCGCCGCGGCCGAGTCGGTGTGGGCAGCGTTGGCCCGTACCCTGCCCGCGCCGTGGCGCCTGGAAGCGCTGGTGCTGCTGGCCTTCAGCGCCTACGCCCGTGGCGACGGACCGCTCGCCGGCGTGGCGTTGCAGGCCGCGCTGGACGTCGACAGCGAGCACCACATGGCTGGGCTGCTCGACGCGGCACTCCAGGCCGGCATGAGGCCGGACCGGATCCGGGAACTGGCACTCACGGGCTACAAACTGGCGGAGCGCCTCGGCGTGCAGATGCCGCCGCGCAGGATCTTCGGCCGGTCAGCGTGAGCCGCGTGGTCTTCGGGTCAGACCTTCTCGACGCGGACCGCGTGTGCCATGTGATGCGGCAACTCGACCTGTTCGTGGCCGGGGATGACGATCAGGACGCTGCCCTGCTCGGTGGCCTGCACCGTGACACGCGCGTTCGGCACGACGCCGGCATCTTTGAGCCGGGCGATCAGCTCGGTGTCGCCCTGGACGTGCTCGGTCAGCTGGCGCACCCGGACCGCGACCGGGAATCCGGTGGGCAGCTCGGTGAGCCGGACGAGGCTGACGTCGGCGTCGCCGGCCGGGATGACGCCGAGATCGGCGAGGCCGGGGATCGGGTTGCCGAACGGCGACGTGGTCGGGTTGTCGAGCACCTGGACGAGCCGGCGTTCGACGTCCTCGCTCATCACGTGTTCCCAGCGGCAGGCCTCGGCGTGGACTTCCTCCCACGGCAGGCCGATCACATCGACCAGCAGGCGCTCGGCAAGCCGGTGCTTGCGCATCACCGACACCGCCAGCGACCGGCCCTTGTCCGTGAGTTCCAGGTGGCGATCACCGGCGACGTGCAGCAGCCCGTCGCGCTCCATCCGCGACACCGTCTGGCTGACGGTGGGGCCGCTCTGCTCGAGGCGTTCGGCAATGCGCGCACGCAGCGGCACCACGCCCTCTTCTTCGAGGTCGTAGATCGTCCGCAGGTACATCTCGGTCGTATCGATCAGATCGTTCATGCCAAATTCCTCCAGGCCTCCGCCGGTGCCCAGCTTACCGGTTTGGCCGGGTCAACAGGCATCCACCACGGCTCATCGACGCAGTGATTCCGATGGCCGACGGCGGCGGGCGGACCGCCCGACAAAAACGGTGCCCGCCGGGCGTTCCGGCGGGCACCAGGGTGTGCAGTTGTGGGTGGCGGCGGTCAGCTCGCGTAGGCCCGCAGGCGCTCGGCCCGCTCGCCGTTGCGGAGCTTCGACATGACCTCACGCTCGATCTGGCGGACCCGCTCGCGGGACAGGCCGAACAGCTTGCCGATCTGGTCCAGGGTGCGGGGCTGACCGTCGTCGAGGCCGAAGCGCAGCCGGATCACCTGCTGCTCGCGCTCGTCCAGGGTGGCGAGCACGTGGCGGATGTCGGTGTGCAGCAGCTCCGAGATGACGGCGTTCTCGGCCGAGAGCGCTTCGGAGTCCTCGATGAAGTCACCGAGCGGAGCTTCCTCGTCGGTACCGACCGGCATGTCCAGGCTCACCGGGTCGCGGCTGTGCTCGAGCAGGTCGTTGATCTTCTCGACCGGGATGCCCGACTCTTCCGCGAGCTCTTCGTCGGTGGCCTCACGTCCCAGGCTCTGGTGCATCTCGCGCTTGATCCGAGCGAGCTTGTTGACCTGCTCCACCAAGTGGACGGGGAGCCGGATGGTCCGGCTCTGGTCGGCCATGCCGCGCGTGATCGCCTGACGAATCCACCAGGTGGCGTAGGTCGAGAACTTGAAGCCCTTGGCGTAGTCGAACTTCTCCATCGCCCGGATGAGGCCGAGGTTGCCTTCCTGGATCAGGTCCAGCAGCGGCATGCCGCGGCCCGTGTAGCGCTTGGCCAGCGAAACCACGAGGCGGAGGTTGGCTTCCAGCAGATGCCGGCGTGCGGCTTCGCCGTCGCGGACGATGGCCGCCAGGTCACGCTTGCGGTTGTCGCCGAGTCGCTTCTTGGTCTCCAGCAGGTGCGCCGCGTACAGGCCGGCCTCGATGCGCTTGGCCAGTTCCACCTCGTCCTCGGCGTTGAGCAGGGCGGTCTTACCGATGCCGTTCAGGTAGACGCGCACCAGGTCCGCGGCGGGACTCTGGGCGTCAAGATCGGAATCGATACGGCTTGTGGTGGCTTTTGCCATTTGCGGCCTCCTGCTCGTGCTCAGCTCGAACTGTCACTAGCTTCAACGCCCGAGTTGTCGGAGAAGTTCCCGAGGCCCCGTCATCTCATGGCCTCTGACCTGCGGTTTTTCCGCGTCGACCTGAGAATGTCCTTAGAAAGGAGAAAGAAGGAAACTCAGGTGGAGATCAGGGCTCGATATCGCCGTCGATGACCGGGTGCCGGTCCTCGATTGCCGGCCGCTCGGCGGTCGGGAACATGGGCGCTCGTCGGGGAGCGTCGTAGCGGCGCGGTTCCTGTGCGGTGCGCGGCGGGCGGTCGTTTGCGATGAGTACCGCGATCCACGGCAGGGGAATGGATGCGATGAGGATGGCCAGCGAGATCAGGCCGTTGTGCCAGATGCTGTAGGCCAGGGCCGCCAGCAACAGCGCCGGCACGCGGAACGACATTATGGTCAGGTAGCGGCGGACGCGGGCGCGGTGCTGCTCCTCGTAAGCGGGTGCTGCGCGAGTGATGAGGACCGGCCGACCGTCGTCGTCGAAACTCAGCTCTTGGCCTTGTTTCATCCTTCTACTGTCCCACATCTGGCTCGGTGCCGCCGCGACCGGTTCGGGTGAAGTGCACAATGAGTGCATGCAGACCGACACCCTCGAACGCACCGATTCCGATGAACAGGTCGACGACGGTACGGACGACGACCGACCTAAGCATTTTCACTACGTCAAGAAGGACAAGATCGCGGAGAGCGCTGTCATGGGTACCCATGTCGTCGCGTTATGCGGTGAGGTGTTCCCGGTGACCAAGTCGCCCAAGCCGGGTTCGCCGGTGTGCCCGGACTGCAAGCGCATCTACGAACAGATGAAGAAGTAGCCCGAGCCGGTCAGGCCGGCGGCTCTGCCGGTTCGGCAGGCTGATCGCCCGTGAGGGTCTCGGCCTTCTCCTCGAGCCATTCGCGCAGGCGTCGGGCATGGGTGTCCGGCGCCGGCCATTCCTCCTGGATCGCCGCGTTGAGTTCGGCTCCGATCATGATCGCGAAACCCAGCGCGAACGCGAACAGCAGGAACGCGATCGGTGTCGCCAGGGCGCCGTAGGTGTAGCCCGTGGCGGTGATCCACGTCAGATAGAACCGGAGTCCGACCGTCGCCACCACGAAGACCACGGTGGCCAGGACGGCGCCGAACAGCAACCTATGCGTCGGCAGCGGTTTGGGCAGCGACACCCGGTAGAGCACCGTCACGGCCAGCACGATGCCCAGCAGCAGCACCGGCCAGTACCCGTACTTCATGGCGTTGGACCAGGTTTCGGGGATGTGCTGGGCGATCTTCATCGGTCCGATAGCGGCCACTGGAGCGGTCGCGATCACGAACAGCAGCATCACCAGGTACAGCCCGAGCGCGTAGAACCGTTGCCGCACCGGATGGCGGAGCGGTGTCTGGTCGTGTGCCTCGACCACGGCGTCGACGAACGCGGAGATGGCCGATGAGCCGGCCCACAGCGAGATGACGAACCCGAGGGACACCACCTCGCCGCGGGCGCCCATGGCAACTTCGCGGACGGTCGGCTGGATGATCTCGTTGATCACGTTCGGCGAAAAGAAGTTCTTCGCCGTCCCGATCAGCTGCTCCTGGATCATCGGCAACGTCTCGGGGCCGAACAGCGGCGCCACGTACGCCAAGCTGCCCAACATGCCCAACAACAAGGGCGGTAGGGACAACGCTGACCAGAACGCAGCCTGTGCCGACTCCGAGAAGATCGAATCGTCCCAGCTTTTCGACAGCGCGCGACGGATGACCCGTAACACGTGATGACGTGTCGGCTTGATCGGTGGCGTCTGGTCGTTCATGGCCAGACCAGCATTACCGAAGAGACCCCATCAGGACCGTATTTGAGGCGACCGGCGGGTCACCTCAGTCCTCGCCGCTGACCTCCAGCACAGCGGCCAACGCAACCAGCTTGGATTCGTGCTCGTTCGCGTGGTGTTGGCAGAACAGGAGCTCCATGCCGGAGGGCAGGGTAGCCCGAACGCGGGCGGCGGCGCCGCACCGGTCACAGCGGTCGGCCCGTGTCAGTGCCGGGCCGGTCAGAGTTGCGTTCATGGCTCCTCCTTCTGCTCGTCGCCGCCTGGGCGCTTTGCCGGTTACACATCTCTACTCTCTCAGACGATTTGGATTCCAGCGTTGTTCCCCAGGTGTTCACGGGTGTGTCGTGTCTCACCTATCGCTGGAGTTGCGGGCGCGGCAGGCTGACCGCATGATCGCCGCGCCCACAGTCCTGGTTCATCTGTGTAGTGAAACGGATTGGGCGCGTGCCCAGTTCGATGGTGAGCTTCGGCCGCCCTCACTCGACGAGGTCGGGTTCGTCCACCTGTCGGCTCCGGAGCAGGTTCACCTGCCGGCCAATCGGCTGTACCGCGGGCAGTCCGACCTGCTCCTCCTGGTGTGTGACCCGGAGCTGCTGGGGTCGCCGGTTCGCTGGGAGCCCGGGGTGCCGACGGATCCGGTCTCGATGCTCTTCCCTCATCTCTACGGCCCACTCCCTGTCGCCGCGGTGACCCGCACGGTGCCCTACCGACCTGACCCCGACGGTGTTTTTGCAGTTCTTCCGGCAAATTTCGGCACCGATGCCGTTGGTTAACGAGAAATGAACGACAGTGTGAGAAATCTGTCCACTCATCGGGAATGTGGCCCGAATCACCGTCGGGGGATTGACACGATCGCGCGCGTAAATATCCCCGACTCGGTGAGGACATCATCAACCACACGAATTCTGAAGACGCGACGGGTAAGCGCCGTCGCGCAAGAGGACTGAAGGGGCTCGGTGTCGCGCTGACGGCGAGTGCCCTTCTGGTCATGTCGGCGCTGCCGGCATGGGCGGCCGAGAACATGACCATCACGTTCATCCGGCACGGGCAGTCGTACGGAAACACGTCGGGCAACATCGACACGCAGGTGCCGGGCCCGGTCCTGACACCGGACGGCCAGCAGCAGGCCAAGGACATCGCGGCCAAGCTCGGCGACCGGAACTTCGACGCCATCTACGCGTCGACGATGGTTCGGACGCAGCAGACGGCGACGCCGTTGTCGCAGTACCTGGGTCTGCCGATCCAGGTGTTGCCAGGTCTGCAGGAGATCGAAGCCGGCAAGTACGAAGGCACGCCGGAGCGCGCGGGTCTCTTTGGTTACCTGACTGCTCCGCTGGCGTGGGCGGGACTGTCGGTGACGCCGCCGCCGAACGTCAGCTTCAACCCGATCGCCCCGAACCTGGACGCGTTCATCCCGTCCGCGGCCGATCCGACGACTGGTCTGAACGGCCATCAGTTCGAGGATCGCGTCAACGGCGCGCTGCAGACGATCTACGACAACGGCGATCGCAACGCGGCGGTGTTCTCGCACGGCGGCACCATCATGATCTGGACGATGATGAACGCCAAGAATCTCAGCGCTGAGCAGAAGATCATGCTGTTCACGCAGCATCCGCTGGGCAACACCGGCGTTGTCGTCGTCGAGGGCAACCCCGAGGACGGCTGGAACCTGGTCGAGTGGAACGGCGTCAAGATCGCCGGCATGCAGAAGGGTCCGATCGAGAATGTGATGACCCAGGTCCGCACGCTGACCCGTCAGCTCAACTCGGTGGTGCAGGATGTCGCCGCGGCATTCCAGACCGGCAACGTCGGCAAGATCCTGACCGCGATCAACCACGGGGCGGCCGACGCGTTGTTCTCGACGGCCAAGTTCGTCCGGGCGATCAACGCCCAGGTCATCGGCGGCGTGACGACGGCCATCGACAACCTGCAGAAGAAGCTGGCGCCGCCGGCTCCGGCTGCGGGCACGCAGACCACCGCGCCGACCTCGGGTGCGGCGGTCTCGCCGGCGGCCTTCTCGGCTCCGGTTGCGGCCAAGGCCCCGGCCGCGGCGCAGGCGGGCGACTCGCCGGCCAAGGTCGCCGACGCTCCGGCGTCGGACAACAAGGTTGACGGCCAGGCCAAGGCTGACGAGGCCAAGGCCGACGCCGACGCTGCCAAGGCAGAGGGCCAGACCAAGGCTGACGACGCCAAGGCCGGCGCCGACGCTGCCAAGGCGGAAGGTCAAGCCAAGGCCGACGACGCCAAGGCCAAGGCCGATGCCAAGAAGGCTGCCGCGGAGGCCAAGAAGGCCGCTGCCAAGGCCAAGGCCGAGGAGAAGAAGGCTGCCGCCGAGGCCAAGAAGGCCGAGGCGAAGGCCAAGGCCGACGCCAAGAAGGCTGCCGCTGAGGCCAAGAAGGCCGAGGCGAAGGCCAAGGCAGAGTCTGCGAAGGCCACTGCCGGCGCTGGCGCTGGAAGCACCGACTGACAGTTCGCTGTCGGATGGCAACAGATCGGCCCCCTTCTCGTCAGGGAAGGGGGCCGATTTGCGTCAGCCCTCTGTGCGCGCGGAGAGCAGCAGGTCTCTGGTGATCTCCAGGTGTCCGACGTGCTGCGCGATGTCGTGCAGGATGTGCAGCAGCGTCCACTCCGGGCTGGCCGTGGCCAGAACCGAAGCGCGCGTCGTGCCGCCGCGCACCCCGTCGGCCAGCTCACGGTCCCGGATTCCCTCGGTGACCGCCACCTCGACCCAGCCGGGGAAACGCTGCTGCAGGGCGGTCAGTCGTTCGAGCAGCTCGTCGACCCGCCCGGTGGCGGTGAACTCGCTGTCGCGGTCCCGCGGGATGCGTTGTCCGGCAATGAAAGAGCCGGCCCAGTAGTCGACCACACCGATGCAGTGGTTGACGATCGCGTAGCAGCTGTTCGCGCCCGGCAGCTCAGGTCGCTGATTGGCGAGCTCGTCGCCGAGCACGGTGAGGATGTCGGCCATCGCGGCGAAACACTCGGACGAGACGTCCAGCATCGCTTGGGTCAGGGGATGTTCCGAGGTCGGCATGTACGAAAGCCTTTCACACGCAGCGCTTTTCCCGCTTCCGGTTTTCGGGGCGGCGCGGGCTGGATCTGGAACGGGAACCGCTGCGTGCCCTGCTGATTCGCCGCACAAACGACCATTGCCCCGAAACCGGAAGTTTCGGGGCAATGGTCGTTGATCCGGGGGACTAGTCCAGGTAGTCGCGCAGGACCTGCGAGCGTGACGGGTGCCGCAGCTTGCTCATGGTCTTGGACTCGATCTGGCGGATGCGCTCACGGGTGACGCCGTAGACCTGGCCGATCTCGTCGAGGGTGCGCGGCTGCCCGTCGGTGAGGCCGAAGCGCAGCCGGACGACGCCGGCCTCACGCTCGGACAGGGTCTCCAGCACCGACTGCAGCTGATCCTGCAGCAGCGTGAACGACACGGCGTCCACGGCCACCACGGCTTCGCTGTCCTCGATGAAGTCACCAAGCTGGCTGTCGCCCTCGTCGCCGATGGTCTGGTCCAGCGAGATGGGCTCACGCGCGTACTGCTGGATCTCCAGCACCTTCTCCGGCGTGATGTCCATTTCCTTGGCCAGCTCTTCGGGCGTGGGTTCGCGACCCAGGTCCTGCAGCAGCTCGCGCTGGATGCGGCCCAGCTTGTTGATGACCTCGACCATGTGCACCGGGATACGGATGGTGCGCGCCTGGTCGGCCATGGCGCGGGTGATGGCCTGACGGATCCACCACGTGGCGTACGTCGAGAACTTGTAGCCCTTGGTGTAGTCGAACTTCTCGACCGCACGGATCAGGCCCAGGTTGCCTTCCTGGATGAGGTCGAGGAACGCCATGCCGCGGCCGGTGTAGCGCTTGGCCAGCGACACCACCAGACGCAGGTTGGCTTCCAGCAGGTGGTTCTTGGCGCGGTCGCCGTCGCGGCAGATCCACTGCATGTCGCGACGCTGCGCGGCGGGCAGCTTCTCGCCCTTTTCCATCAGCTCGGACATCAGCTGCGTGGCGTACAGGCCGGCTTCGATGCGCTTGGCGAGCTCGACCTCTTCCTCGGCGTTGAGCAGCGCGACCTTGCCGATCTGCTTGAGGTAGGCACGCACCGAGTCGGCGGAGGCGGTGAGCTCGGCGTCCTTGCGGGCCTGCCGCAGCGCCTCGGACTCTTCCTCGTCCCAGACGAAGTCGCCGGAGGCCTTGTCCTTCTCGGACGGCTCCGCGGTCTCGTCGGCGTCGTCACCCTCGGCGGCCTTCGGGGCGGCCTTGGTGCCTTCGGCGTTGGCTTCGCCTTCGGACTCGCCTTCTTCGGCGTCGTCCTCGTCGTCATCGTCGCTGACGTCGTCGGCCTCGAGGTCGTCGTCGAGTTCCAGGTCGGCGTCGTCGACGTCGATCTCTTCGGGTTCCACGGCGAGATCGTCGACGTCGGTCACGTCGTCAGCGGCACCACCGTCTTCAGGCTTGGTTGCGGCCTTCGCGGCGCGCTTGGCGGGGGCCTTCGCGGCGGCCTTCTTCGCGGGTGCCTTCGCGGCACGCTTGGCCGGCGCAGCCTTGGCGGCGGCCTTCTTCGCAGGGGCTTTGGTGGTGCGCTTCACCGGCTCGTCGGCTGTCTCGCTGGCTTTGGTCGCTACCACGGCCACCCTTTCGGTCTTTCGTACATCGATGGCGTGGGCGTGCGCCACCGAAAAGCGTCGGCTGTCGAATATTGGCGTCGATCTTCGATCGGATGATCACCGCTATCCGTTCAGGCGGCCGCCGTTGACCATTGTAACGACATAGTGCCCAGAAGCCGTATCAGCGGCGGGCTCGGAGCGTTGACGGGCCGCTAATGGCGGTGCAGAGCGCCGTCGGCGGCCATCGCAGCACCGACGATGCCGGCCGAATTCTGCAGCGTCGCGGCCACCACCGGCGTGCGGTTCTTCAGCAGGGGCACCCACTTGTCGGCCTTCTTGCTGATCCCGCCGCCGACGATGAACAGGTCCGGCCAGATGGCGTTCTCGACCGCCACCAGCACCTTGGTGACCTCTTCGGTCCAGCGCTCGTACGACCAGTCCTTGCGTTCCTTGACCGAGGACGCGGCGCGGTGCTCGGCTTCCTTGCCGCCGACCTCGATATGCCCGAACTCGGTGTTGGGCAACAGAACCCCGTCGTAGATCACCGCCGAACCGATGCCCGTGCCGAACGTCAGCAGCACGACGAGCCCGCTCACCTCCCGGCCCGCGCCGAACTTCTCCTCGGCCAGACCCGCGGCGTCGGCGTCGTTGAGCACCGTCACGTCCTGGCCGTCGAGCCGCGAGGCGAACATCTCCCGCACGTTGGTGCCGATCCAGCTGCTGTCGACGTTGGCCGCGGTCCGCACGATGCCCTCGGTCACCACGCCCGGATACGTGACGCCCAGTGGCCCGGTCCAGCCGAACTCGCGGACGACGGCCGCGACGGTCTCCGAGACGGCCTCGGGCGTGGCCGGTTGCGGGGTGGGGAGCCGGAAGCGCTCGCCGATCAGCTGCCCGGTGTCGAGGTCGACGATGCCGCCTTTGACGCCGCTGCCGCCGACATCGATCCCCAGCGCTCGATGCTGCGAGCCGTCGGTCGCGGTGGTGGGCGTCTCGGTCATCTGCACTCCTTGAAGGGGGTGGGCAAGAGGGCGCGACCCACACCCTAACCGCGTGTGCTGCGATAGGCGTCATGACAGCACGCGAACCCGAAAGTGGCACCGCACCTGTGGCGCTGCGCGCGCTCGCCGAGCAGTTGGCGACCGAGGCCGCCGAGTTCGTCCGCCGCCGGCGCGGCGAGGTTTTCGCTGGTGCCCAGAAGGACGAGGGCGCGGTGCGCACCAAGAGCAGTCCGACCGACCCGGTGACCGTGGTGGACACCGAGACCGAGCGGCTACTGCGCGAACGTCTGGCGTCCCTGCGCCCGGATGACGCGATCCTGGGCGAGGAGGAAGGC
Organism: Mycobacterium sp. SMC-18; assembly: GCF_045310895.1. NCBI lineage: Bacteria > Bacillati > Actinomycetota > Actinomycetes > Mycobacteriales > Mycobacteriaceae > Mycobacterium > Mycobacterium sp. SMC-18. The sequence continues at coordinate 16,874 of NZ_JBJIAL010000050.1, read as the reverse complement.
GGTGCGGCACGGGCGCCCGCCGGCGTTCCGGTGTGGGTGCTCGACCCCATCGACGGCACGGTGAACTTCATGTACGGGCTGGGCGCCTACGCGGTGTCGGTCGGGGTGCAGATCGACGGCGTGTCCGTGGCCGGCGCGGTGGCCAACGCGGCGACCGGCGAGGTGTTCTCCGCCGCGCGTGGCCACGGGGCCGTGGTGACCCGGGACGGGGCGCGGGCGGCCTTGCGCTGCAACGTCATCGACGAACTCCCGATGGCGCTGGTGGCCACCGGGTTCGCCTACGCGCGGGAGCGGCGGCGGCAGCAGGCCGGCGCGGTGGCCGAGCTGCTGGCCGAGGTGCGCGACATCCGCCGGGTCGGGTCGTGCGCCCTGGACCTGTGCATGGTCGCCGCGGGCCGGCTCGACGCGTATTTCGAATCCGGTGTGCACGTGTGGGATTGGGCGGCCGCGGCGCTGGTCGCCGAGGAGGCGGGCGCGATGGTACGGCTGCCCGCGCCGGGTGCGGACGACGACGACCTGGTCATCGCCGCGGCGCCTGGTGTCGCCGCGGCGCTGACCCGGCAGCTGGCGCGGGTCGGCTACCGCTAGCAGGTCCCGCTGTGGATCTTCGGCAGCAGCGAGGTGTCGGCGGGCTGCGTCGCGTCGGGCTTCAGGCTGGCCAGCATGGCCTCGATGTCGTCGCTGTGGGCGAGCTCGTTGAACTCGGTGCCGATCGCGAGGTCGACGGAGTCGTCGGGGCGCTGGTCCTGGAACAGCTGGGTGCACGGCGCCACCAGCCACAGCGCGGCGGCCGCGGACTTACCGGCCGGGCCGAACCGGATCTGGCCCTGGCATTCCATGCGGGTGCTGGCGTACACCGGGTCGTTGCTCGCCGCCGGCTGGCCGAATCCGAGGTCGCGCAGCTCACCGGCGACCTCGCTGGCCTGGCCGCCCTGGCCGCTGGCGTTGAGCACCTTGATCTTGGTGTCGGCGAGCTTGGCCGGCACCACGTTGACCATCGAGGACTGCGACACCTCATCGCCGAGCTTCGGCTGGTTCGGGTCGGTCGGTGCGGGCGGGGGATTGCAGGTGATCGCCTGGTGGATTTCGGCGGGCTGGTTCGCGACGACGAGCCAGGCGATCAGCGTCGCCACGGCCAGCACCGCGAACAGGACCGCGGCGGGCACGTAGTTGCGGCGGCGGAACGGCCGACCGTGCTTGTCGAAGGCCGTGCCCTCGGTGATTTGTGCGACCACATGAGCACTGTAGATGCACCGCACCCTGCGTGATTACGAACCACCTCTTGCTCATGTGATGCAAATCACATATAGTCGGCGCGCTTTTCGGGCACGAATCATTTGGCGGAAGCGTTCGACGCTGGTACAAAGCTCTGCTGCAAGGTAACGGAGGGGATGACCATGGCTACCGATTACGACGCCCCGCGGCGTTCTGAGACTGACGAGGTTTCCGAGGACTCTCTGGAGGAGCTGAAAGCACGGCGCAACGAGGCACAGTCCGCCGTCGTCGACGTCGACGAGACCGACTCGGCCGAGAACTTCGAGTTGCCGGGCGCTGACCTGTCGGGCGAGGAACTCTCGGTCCGTGTGGTGCCCAAGCAGGCCGATGAGTTCACCTGCTCGAGCTGTTTCCTGGTGCAACACCGCAGCCGTCTCGCCAGTGAGAAGAACGGCGTGATGATCTGCACCGACTGCGCCGCCTAGGGATTCATCTTCACGTCAGTGGCCGGTCTCGCACGCATACCGTGCGGGGACCGGCCATTCGGCGTATTATGGGGCCGCGTCAGCGACCCTGCAGCGCTGCCAGGATCCGATCGGGATGACGGGTGCTCACCAGCCAGTACGGCGTGGGGTCGTCCGGGTCGTCGAGAACCACGAGGATCAACGGCCCGACCCAGGCCCGGTGTACGACGTACGCGGCCGGGTCCAGCTGGCGTCCCAGTGCCGCCGACTTCGCCGAGCGCGGCACCTCGGCCGACCGCGAGATGACGCCGGTCGGGATGTGCGCCGGCCCCACCCACAGCTCGGTCTCGGCGTCCGGCCCGGTTCCGGTGCTCACCACGCGCAGCTCGATGCGCCCCATCCACACCAGCGTCGCCGCCGCGACCGGCAGCAGCACGGCGAACGGCGCCCATGCCGGCACGCCCGACACGCCTTGCACCACTTCCAGCGCGATCAGGGCGGCCAGCCCGAAACCCGGTAACCACCACCACAGAGGCACCGTCAACCGCTCCCGGTAGCGGACGGTTTGGGTGGCTGCTCGCGTGTCTGACACGCGGCCAAGGGTAGTCTGTGCGGTCGTGTCCACCTCTCTGGCGGTAGTTCGGTTGGACCGGGATCTGCCGATGCCGGCCCGTGCTCACGACGGCGATGCCGGCGTCGATCTGTTCAGCGCGATCGACCTCAAACTGGCCCCCGGTCAGCGCGAGCTGGTGCCGACGGGGATCGCCGTCGCGATTCCGCACGGCATGGTCGGCCTGGTGCATCCGCGCTCGGGATTGGCCATCCGCGTTGGCCTTTCGATCGTGAACGCGCCGGGGACGGTCGACGCCGGGTACCGCGGCGAGATCAAGGTGGCGCTCATCAACCTCGACCCCAGCGAGCCCATCATCGTGAAACGCGGTGACCGGATCGCGCAGCTGCTGGTGCAGCGGGTCGAGCTGCCCGAGCTGGTCGAGGTCACGTCGTTCGACGAGGCGGGGCTGGCTGACACCTCACGTGGCGCGGGCGGCCACGGTTCCTCCGGCGGACATGCGAGTTTGTGATGGCATTCGAGTTCAACCCCGAAGAAGACGGCCCCTTCGACATCGAGGACTTCGACGACCCGGCCGACGCCGAGGCCGCCCGCCTGGACCTGGGTGGGGTGCTCGTCCCGGTGCCCGACGGATCGCAGCTCAACGTCGAGGTCAACGAGCAGGGCGTGCCGAACGCCGTCTGGATCATGACGCCCAACGGGCGCTTCTCGGTGGCCGCGTACGCCGCGCCCAAGACCGGTGGGCTGTGGCGGGAGATCGCCGCCGAGCTGGCCGAATCGCTTCGCAACGACAACGCGCAGGCACGCATCGAGGACGGACCGTGGGGCCGCGAGGTTGTGGGTCTGCCGGTGCCGCAGCCCGGCCAGCCGCAGGTCGTGATGCGTTTCATCGGCACCGACGGCTACCGGTGGATGGTGCGCTGTGTCGTCGTGGGCACCGAGGAGACCATCGACGCCATCACCGACGAGGCGCGAACCTCGTTGGCGGACACCGTGGTTCGTCGTGGTGACACCCCGCTGCCGGTCCGCAGCCCGCTGCCGGTGCAGCTGTCCGAGCCGCTGCTGGAGCAGCTGCGCGCGGCCGCCCAGCAGATGGCTCAGCAGCAGATGGAGCAGGCTCAGCAGGCGCTCGAACAGCTGCAGCAGCAGTTCGGGCAGCAGCAGCCCGAAGGGGAGCCGGACGCCCGTCGTAGCGAGCAGGGCTCGGCCATGCAGCAGCTGCGCACCCAGCAGATGGGCACCATCACCGGAGGCTGACGGCCTCGCGCAATGCGGCCACACAGGCGTCGCCGAGCACTGTCGGCTCTTCGCCCATCGCATCGAGGGTGACGGTCCGCAGCGCGGCCCTGGGGGCTGCCACGGCCCATTCCGCGGCCACCGCGACAGGGTGCACGGCGTCGTCGACCGCCCCGGCGACACCCATCGGCACCTGGAGTTCGGCGAGCTGTTCGCGGGTCGGGCCGCCGTAACCGGCCGCTTCTTCCATCGCGTCCGGCAGGCCGGGCCACTGTGCCGTCCATGACCGCGTGAGTTCGTCCGCGAGCCAGGCGGGACTGCCTGCCCGCATGCCCGCGACGGCCGCATCGAGCCCGATCTCGCGCAGCTGCTGCGCCGAGTAGCGGGCGGCTTGGGCGGCCGGCGCGCCGTCGGAATCACCCGTCCAGGCGGGCAGTGCGGCCAGGACGGCGATGCACTGCTCGGGGTGCGCGAGCGCCCAGTTCGTGGCGACCGCCGCGCCCAGCGACACGCCCCCGACGATGATGGCGCCGTGCTGTGCGGCGGCGTCGAGCGCTTCGAGATAACCGCCGATCAGGTCGCCCGGCAGCGGCCGCGGGGCGATCACCACGGCACCGGCTTCGAGCAGGGCGCCGCCGAACGCCCGGCGGATGTAGTCGTCGTCCGATCCCGTGCCGGGCAGCAGTACCGCGGTCATCCCTTGCAAGTTGGCCGTCATCCCTCGATGGTGCCCGGCGGCCGGAACGGCGCACGCAAGGGGGTCCGGGCGGGTGCGCCGTCCAGTGAGCGGGATAACGAAGATATATCCCGCGCCGAAATGGCAAATCGGAACCAAGAGGTCTAGCGTGACGTTGGTTAGATAGCGGGTCCACGGTGGATTCGCAGCAAGTCTCAGGAGAGACCATGGCTACGGCGGAAGGCTATTTGCGCCGACTCACCCGGCGGCTTACCGAGGACCTCGAACAGAGCGATGTCCAGGAGCTGAACGACGAGGCCCTGAACACCGGCGCCATGCGAGCGGTGGACTGCACGCGCGGACAGGAAGTGACGATGGTCGGCACGCTGCGGTGTGTCGAGACCAACGGCAAGGGCTGTTCGGGTGGCGTGCGAGCCGAGCTGTTCGACGGCACCGACACGGTCACGCTGGTCTGGTTGGGTCAGCGGCGCATCCCAGGCATCGAATCCGGGCGCACCCTGCGCGTGCACGGACGGCTGGGCAACTTGGACAGCGGGGCCAAAGCGATCTACAACCCGCATTACGAGATTCAGAAGTGACGTTCCCCGACAAGGGGACCGCGGACAGCGAGCAGGCCGAAGCGCAGATCGAGGCCCAGCAGGACGACAGTGACGCCAAACTCACGGCGCATGTCCTGCTGGAGCAGATGGGCGGCCTCAGCGGCCTCATCTATTCGTCCCTGCCGGTCCTCGTCTTCGTTCCCATCTCCAGTTTCTTCGGGCTGACTGCCGCGATCTATTCGGCGCTCGGCGTCGCCGGCTTGGTCCTGATCTGGCGCCTGGCGCGCCGCGAATCCGTGCAGCCGGCGGTGTCCGGCTTCATCGGCGTCGGGATCAGCGCACTGATCGCGTACATGATCGGCGCCTCGAAAGGCTATTTCCTGCTTGGCATCTGGTCGTCGCTGATCTATGCCGGGGTGTTCGCGATCTCGATCCTGATCCGTCGCCCCTTGGTCGGCTACGGCTGGAGCTGGGTCACCGGACACGACCGCAGCTGGCGCGACATCCGGCGGGCGGTACTGGCGTTCGACATCGCGACCGCGGTGTGGGCGCTGGTGTTCGCGGCGCGGTTCCTGGTCCAGAACCACCTGTACGGACTGGACCAGACGGGTCTGCTCGGCGTGGCCCGGATCGCCATGGGCTGGCCGCTCACCGCGGTCGCCGCGCTGGCGTCCTACCTGGCCATCCGGACGGCCCAGAAGGCCATCCGGGACGCGGAGCATCACGTCACCGAGGCTTAGCCCGGATTCAGCACCTGGTTGCGCAGCTCCTGCTCGACCTCGGCCACCGCCACGAACAGCAGCTCGTCGCCGCCCTCGAGCGGCTCGTCCGATTCGGGGACGATCACGCGCGGGCCGCGCAGGATGGTCACGAGCGTGGCGTCGCGCGGCAACTGGAGGCGCTTGACGGCCTTGCCGCCCCAAGGCGTGTCGTCGGGCAGCGTGATCTCGACCAGGTTGGCCTGGCCCTTGCGGAAGCTCATCAGGCGGACCAGGTCGCCCACCGACACGGCTTCTTCGACGAGTGACGCCAGCATGCGCGGTGTCGACACCGCGACGTCGACGCCCCAGCTGTCGTCGAACAGCCACTCGTTGCGCGGGTCGTTGACGCGAGCCACGACGCGCGGGACCGCGAACTCGGTCTTGGCGAGCAGGCTCACCACCACGTTGGCCTTGTCGTCGCCGGTGGCGGCGATGACCACGTCGAACTCATGGAGCTTGACCGACTCGAGCAGTGACAGCTCGCAGGCGTCACCCAGACGCCACTGCGCCGCCGGGACGGCGTCGACGTCGATATGGTCCGGATTGCGCTCCAGCAGCATCACCTCGTGGTGATCGACCAGTTCCCGCGCGATGGAGCGGCCGACGGCGCCGGCGCCCGCGATTGCGACCTTCATGTGCGCTCCTAGTGGCTTTCGACGTCGTCGCCGGGCGGCAGCGAGGCGATGGCGATGGCTTCGGCGACACGGCCCGACACCGCGGCCATGTACACCTGATCGCCGGCCTGGATGACGGTCTTGGCATCCGGCAGCACGCCGCTGCCGAACCGGATGAGGAACGCGACGCGGCCGCCGGTCGCGCCTTCCAGCGCCGTGACGCGGTAGCCGACCCAGTCCTCGTGCAGCGACAGCTCGGTGACGCCGACATTGCCCGACGGATCGCGCCACTTCGTGGTTTCGGTCTCGCGGGTCAGCAGATTCAGCAACCGGTCGGTGGTCCACGGCACCGTCGCGATGGTCGGGATGCCCAGCCGCTCGTACACCGCGGCGCGCTTGGCGTCGTAGATTCGGGCGACGACGCGCTGCACACCGAACGTCTCGCGCGCGACACGCGCGGAGATGATGTTCGAGTTGTCACCGGAGGACACGGCGGCGAACGCGCCGGCCTCTTCGATACCGGCCCGCTCCAGCACATCCCGGTCAAAACCCATGCCCAGCACGCGTTCTCCGGGGAATTCCGGTGACAGCCGGTGGAATGCCGTCTTATCTCGGTCGATCACGGCGACCTCATGGCCGATGCGGGCCAATCCGTCTGCCAGCGATGCGCCAACTCGGCCGCAGCCCATCACGACTACTCGCACCAGCCGATCCTTTCTGGGCCGGGAGGCGGCCCCGAAGCGAATTTCATGCCTCAGCTCAGTCCGAACGCTACAACCCGAGCCCGGGGGGCTTACCCTAGCCCTCGTGTCCAAGCTTTCGACCGCTACGCGACGGTTGGTGATCGGCCGACCCTTCCGCAGCGACAAGCTCGCCCACACGTTGCTGCCCAAACGTATCGCCTTACCGGTCTTCGCGTCGGATGCGCTGTCGTCGGTCGCCTACGCGCCGGAAGAAATTTTCCTGGTGTTGTCGGTCGCCGGTCTGTCGGCTTATTCGATGGCGCCGTGGATCGGTCTCGCGGTGGCCGGGGTCATGTTGATCGTGATCGCCAGTTATCGGCAGAACGTGCACGCCTATCCGTCCGGCGGCGGCGACTACGAGGTGGTCACCACGAACCTCGGGCACACCGCCGGGTTGACGGTGGCCAGCGCGCTACTGGTCGACTACGTCCTGACCGTGGCGGTGTCGACGGCGTCGGCGATGTCCAACATCGGGTCGGCCGTGCCGTTCATCGCCCAGAACAAGGTCCTGTTCTCGGTGCTGGCGATCCTGATCCTGGCGTCGCTGAACCTGCGCGGCATCCGGGAGTCCGGTACCGCGTTCGCGATTCCCACCTACGCCTTCATGATCGGCATGTACCTCATGCTGGCCTGGGGCTTCATTCAGATCTTCGTGCTGGGCCACCCGCTGCGGGCCGAGTCGGCCGGGTTCAGCATCAAGTCCGAGCACGGCGACGTGCTGGGCTTCGCCATGGTGTTCCTTGTCGCGCGCGCATTCTCGTCCGGCTGTGCGGCCCTCACCGGTGTGGAAGCCATCAGTAACGGTGTGCCCGCCTTCCAGAAGCCGAAGTCGCGCAATGCCGCGACGACGCTGCTGCTGCTCGGCGCCATCGCGGTGTCGTTGTTCATGGGCATCATCGTGCTGGCCAAGCAGATCGGCCTGAAGATGGCCGACAGCGTGGACCAGCTGGTGGGCGCGCCCGCCGGCTATCACCAGAAGACGGTGGTCACGCAGCTGGCCGAGGCGGTGTTCCAAGGCTTCCCGGTGGGCCTGTACCTCATCGCCGGCGTGACGGGTCTGATCCTCGTCCTGGCCGCCAACACCGCCTTCAACGGTTTCCCGGTGCTGGGCTCGATCCTGGCGCAGGACCGCTACCTGCCCCGGCAGCTGCACACCCGCGGTGACCGGCTGGCCTTCTCCAACGGCATCCTGTTCCTCGCGTTCGCCGCCATCGCGTTCGTGGTGGCGTTCAACGCCGAGGTCACGGCGCTGATCCAGCTGTACATCGTCGGCGTGTTCGTGTCGTTCACGCTGAGCCAGATCGGCATGGTGCGGCACTGGAACCGGTTGCTGCGCACCGAGACCGAAGCGTCCGAGCGGCGCCGTATGCAGCGCGCGCGGATCGTCAACACCATCGGGTTCCTCTGCACCGGCGCTGTGCTGCTGGTGGTCATCGTGACGAAGTTCATGGCCGGGGCCTGGATCGCGATTCTGGCGATGAGCCTGCTGTTCGTCCTGATGAAGGCGATCCACAAGCACTACGACACCGTCGCTCAGGAACTGCGCTCCCAGTCGGGCCCGGACGAGGACGTCGTGCTGCCCAGCCGCAACCACGCCGTCGTTCTGGTGTCCAATCTGCACCTGCCGACGCTGCGGGCACTGGCCTACGCGCGGGCCACCCGGCCGGACGTCCTGGAGGCCATCACCGTCAGCGTCGACGACGCCGAGACGCGCGAGCTGGTGCACAAGTGGGAAGACAGCGACGTGTCGGTCCCGCTCAAGGTCATCGCGTCGCCGTACCGCGAAATCACCAGGCCCATCCTCGATTACGTCAAGCGCATCACCGCCGAGTCGAAGCGCACCGTGGTGACGGTGTTCATCCCGGAGTACGTCGTGGGCCACTGGTGGGAGCACATCCTGCACAACCAGAGTGCGCTGCGGCTGAAGGGCCGGCTGCTGTTCATCCCCAACGTGATGGTGACTTCCGTTCCGTGGCAGCTGAATTCGTCGGAGCGGGTGAAGGTGACCATGGCCCCGGGCTCGGCGCCCGGTGATACGCGACGGGGCATCATCGAGTGAGTGAAGTAACGCTCACCGTTGGCCCGCCGGCCAACGGTGGCAGCTGCGTCGGACGTCACGACGGCCGCGTGATCTTCGTCCGGCACGCGCTGCCGGGCGAGGTGGTGCGCGCCGAGGTGACGTCCGAGCGGGGGTCGTACTGGCACGCCGATGCGATCGAGGTCATCGAGGCGTCACCCGACCGGGTGGATTCGTTGTGCGCGATCGCCGGGGCGCAGGGATCCGGTTGCTGCGACCTGGCTTTCGTCGATCCCGCCGCGGCGCGGCGGCTCAAGGGCGAGGTGGTGGCCAATCAGCTGGCCCGCCTCGGCGGCTACGAGTCTGGTGACCTGGAGGCCGCGGAGGTCGGCACCGTCGGCGCGACCGGGTGGCGTACCCGGGTGCGGCTCGAGGTCGGCGCGGACGGCCGGGCCGGGTTCCACCGCTATCACAGCGACGAGTTGGTGACCGACCTGTCGTGTGCGCAGGTGCCGGCCGGGATGCTGGACGATCTGCCGCTGCAACCGCCCGGCGCGCACGTGCACGTCGTGCTCGACGATGCCGGCAACCGGCACGTCGTGCGGTCCGGTCCGCGCGGGGGCAAGAAGAGCAAGTCCGGCATGACCGAAGTGGTCTCGGGCGAGTACGAAGCCGTGCAGCGCGTAGGCGATCGGGAATGGCGGGTTCCGGTGACGGCGTTCTGGCAGTCGCATCGCGACGCCGCCGGCACCTACAGCGCGCTGGTCGCCGAGTGGGCCGAGCTGTCCGAGGGGCAGACGGCGTGGGATTTATACGGTGGCGCAGGCGTTTTCGCGGCCGCGTTGGCCGGCTCGGTGGGGGAGTCCGGCAAGGTGCTGACGGTGGACACCTCACGCGGATCGGCGCGCGCGGCCCGGGCGGCGCTCGGAGATCTCGGCTGCGTCGAGGTGGTGACCGATTCGGCGCGCCGGGCGCTCGGGAGCCAGCGGGTCGCGGCCGACGTCGCCGTACTCGACCCGCCGCGCACCGGCGCCGGGCACGAGGTCATCGATCAGCTGGCCGCCGCCGGGGTGCCACGGGTGATCCACATCGGTTGTGAGGCAGCCTCTTTCGCGCGCGATATCGGTCTCTACCGTGGACACGGCTACGAGGTGGCGAACCTCCGGGTTTTCGACTCGTTCCCGCTGACGCACCACGTCGAGTGTGTGGCGCTGCTGACCCGGTAAATTTGCGGACAGGTGTGCCGGGAAGCCTGGTCGGCGCCGTTCAACGCTGCCCAGGAGAGTCCCGAATGAACAACCGCAACACGCGCAGGCGCCTGCTGACCCGTGGCAGTTGGCCAGAAGCCCAGCGGTTCACCGAGATTCTCCGCAAGGAGACCGTCGGCGGCATCCTGCTGTTGCTGTCCGCCGGCGTCGCTCTCGTGTGGGCCAATTCGCCTGCGGCCCACAGCTATCACGAGCTGTCCGAGTTCGCGGTCGGTCCGGCGTCGTGGCACCTGCACCTCAGCCTCTCGGCCTGGGCGGCCGACGGGCTCCTGGCGATCTTCTTCTTCGTTGTCGGTGTCGAACTCAAACGCGAGTTCGTCGCCGGCGACCTGCGCGACCCGGCGCGTGCCGCGCTGCCCATCGCCGCCGCCGTCGGCGGCATGCTGGCGCCCGCCGCCATCTTCGTGGGCCTGAATCTGGCGCTGGGGCACCCGGAGAACCTGGACGGCTGGGCGGTGCCGATCGCGACGGACATCGCCTTCGCTCTCGCCGTCCTGGCAGTGATCTCCACGCACCTGCCCACCGCGCTGCGCACCTTTCTGCTGACGCTCGCGGTGGTCGACGACCTGCTGGCCATCATCGTCATCGCGTGTTTCTACACCGATCACCTCAACCCCACGGCGCTGGCGTTGGCCGTCATCCCCGGCGGGCTGTTCGTCGTAGCCGTGCAGCGCGGGATCCGGCACTGGTGGCTGCTGCCGCCGCTCGCGGCGGCGACCTGGGCCCTGGTGCACGCGAGCGGTATCCACGCCACGGTGGCCGGGGTGCTGCTCGGGTTCGGGGTGCCGGTCCTGGGCAGGCACGCGTCGGCAGAGATGTTCGAGCACGCGCTGCGCCCGCTGTCGGCCGGGGTGGCCGTGCCGGTGTTCGCGTTCTTCGCCGCAGGGGTGAGTGTCGGCGGCTGGCCCGGCCTGGTCGACGCGATCACCCACCCGGTGACCGCCGGCGTCCTGCTGGGACTGGTGTTCGGCAAAGCCATCGGCGTGTTCAGCACCACATTCCTGCTGGCGCGATTCACCGGCGCCGAGCTCGACGAGGGACTGGGCTGGCTCGACGTCGCCGGGGTGGCGATGCTGGCCGGGATCGGCTTCACGGTGTCCCTGCTGATCGGTGAGCTGGCGTTCGGTGCGGGCACGTCCGCCAGCGCTGATGCCAAGATCGGCGTGCTCACCGGCTCGGTGATCGCGGGGATGCTGGCCGCGGTGGTGCTGCTGTCCCGCAATGCCGCGTTCCGCCGCATCCACGAGCAGGAGACCGCCGACGACGACGGTGACGGTGTGCCGGACATCTATCAGCCTTGACCGGCTGTACCCGGTACTCGTGCGTAGACTGTCGGAATGCTTGAACAGGTCCGCGGCCCAGCTGATCTGGCGCACCTGTCGCAGCCTCAGCTGACCGAACTTGCCGCCGAGATCCGGGACTTCCTGGTGCACAAGGTGGCCGCCACCGGCGGGCATCTCGGCCCCAACCTGGGTGTCGTCGAGCTGACGCTGGCCCTGCACCGCGTGTTCGATTCGCCGCACGACCCGATCATCTTCGACACCGGTCACCAGGCGTACGTCCACAAGATGCTGACCGGCCGGTGCCCCGACTTCGAGACGCTGCGCATGAAGGGCGGCCTGTCCGGTTATCCGTGTCGCGCCGAGAGTGAACACGACTGGGTCGAGTCCAGCCACGCCAGCACCGCGCTGTCCTACGCCGACGGGCTGGCCAAGGCCTTCGAGCTCTCCGGCTATCGCAACCGGCACGTCGTCGCCGTCGTCGGTGACGGCGCGCTCACCGGCGGCATGTGCTGGGAGGCGCTCAACAACATCGCGGCCGCCAATCGGCCGATCGTCATCGTCGTCAACGACAACGGCCGCAGCTACGCGCCGACCATCGGTGGTCTGGCCGACCACTTCGCGGCACTGCGCCTGCAGCCCGGCTACGAAAAGGCGCTCGAACGCGGCAAGCACGCGCTGCGCGGCGTGCCCGTCGTCGGCGAGTTCTGTTACCAGTGCGTGCACAGCATCAAGGCCGGCATCAAGGATGCGCTGGCCCCGCAGGCGCTGTTCACCGATCTGGGGCTCAAGTACGTCGGGCCCATAGACGGGCACGACGAGCACGCTGTCGAGGCGGCGCTGCGGCACGCCCGCGGTTTCAACGCACCCGTGATCGTGCACGTCGTCACCCGCAAGGGCATGGGTTACTCGCACGCGGAGAACGACGAAGCCGAGCAGATGCACTCTACCGGCATCATCGACCCGCACACCGGGCGGTCCACCGCCGAGTCGGTGCTCGGCTGGACGTCGGTGTTCTCCGAGGAGCTGATCAAGCAGGCCACCAAGCGGCGCGACATCGTCGCGATCACCGCGGCCATGCCGGGGCCGACGGGCCTGTCGGCGTTCCGGCAGCGGTTCCCCGACCGGTTCTTCGATGTCGGTATCGCCGAGCAGCACGCGATGACGTCGGCCGCGGGTCTCGCCATGGGCGGGATGCACCCCGTCGTCGCCATCTACTCGACGTTCCTGAACCGGGCGTTCGACCAGATCATGATGGACGTGGCGCTGCACAAGCTGCCCGTCACCATGGTTCTCGACCGCGCCGGCATCACCGGCAACGACGGCGCCAGCCACAACGGTGTGTGGGACATGTCGATGCTCGGCATCGTGCCCGGCATGCGGGTCGCCGCACCGCGCGACGCCGCCCGGCTGCGTGAGGAACTCGGCGAGGCAGTGGCCGTCGATGACGGGCCGACCGCCATCCGCTTCCCGAAAGGCGCTGTCGGCGAAGACATCCCGGCCGTCCGCCGCCAGCATGGCGTCGACATCCTGACCGAGCCCGCCGACGGCCTGTCCGACGACGTGCTGCTGGTCGCCGTCGGCGCGTTCGCCCGGATGGCGCTGCTGGTCGCCGACCGGTTGCGCAAGCAGGGCATCGGCGTCACCGTCGTCGACCCCCGCTGGGTGCTGCCCGTTCCGACGGCCATCGCCGATCTGGCCCGGGCGCACAAACTCGTTGTCACGCTTGAGGACAACGGTGTTGCCGGCGGCATCGGCTCCGCGGTCTCGGCCTCGCTGCGTCGTGCCGAGATCGACGTGCCGTGCCGCGACGTCGGTGTGCCGCAGGAATTCCAGGAGCACGCGACTCGCAGCGAGGTTCTGATGTCGGTCGGCCTGACCGATCAGGACATCGCCCGCCAGGTCACCGGGTGGGTCGCCGCCATCGGCAGCTCGGTCGACATCGCCTCGCAGTAGTAGCTCACTTCCCGCGAGCGGCCGTGTTTGTACACCCAAACCCGGTGTGTCGCGTGCATTTTGGGGCCGCTCGATCGAGCGGAGGGACATTTCTGCCCGCGCCCTTCGTGCTGTACAAGTTCGGCAGGCGCACACTCGAGTTCGGGTGAATCGAAACGAATTTCGCCAAGGATCGAGTGCACTGCCGCGAGCCCAGCTCCCCGCCGTGTGCGCGCAGATTGACCGGTGCCGTCGTCGTTTGGCTACGACTGGGGCGGTGAAATTGCCGTCGGCGACCGTTGCCTGGCGGCCCTATCATTTTCTGTGGGGGCTAGTTTGAGGGGGTTTACGTGGCCGTGCCGAGCGATCCGTTGAAGGTCGATCCAATCGAGCTGCGAATGACTGCTGACCGCTTGGATGGTCACAGCAGTGATTTCTCCACCGAACATCTCAAGGCGCATGCTGCGGCAAGCCAAGCGGCGCTGGGCTCGGGACTGTCGGCCGCTGCACTGCCGGAAATGTTGGCTGCTTGGGAAGCGGACGGCGCACATTTTGGTGAACGCTTCGCGTCACACGCGGAGGGACATCGCGGGGCTGCGGGCGCATATGAACGCACCGATAGTAGTGGCGCGGCGCGAATCACCGACACAGGGTTGTGATCTGAACTCGTGTCGCTGCAGGTGCTGCGGGAGTGGGTTCCTGAGATCGCAGGGCTGGCCAAAGCTACGCGTGACGCGTCCGTCAACCACGCGAACTCTGCGGAGCTCTACCAACAGTTGGTGAAAACCTCCACGTGGCAAGGTCAGGCTGCGCAGGAGGCGATGATGTCGATGTTGATGAGCGCCGCGGCTCACAACGTCAGGTCAGAGGACTTGTCATCGGCGGCGGCCGCGATGGACCACGCAGAAGAAGATGCCACCGCCCTCGCTACCACTGTGAAAGCGATTCTCGACGATGCGGCCGCAGCACCGGCGGTGGAAGTTGATCAAATAACCAACAAGGTGAGCGTTCCAGCGAACTACGACTATCTCGATGATGAGACCAAACTGAAAGTATCGAAGAAGATCGCCGATTTGGAGGCACGGATCGCTGACGCGCAGGCCGAAGGCGACCGAATCGACGCTGATCTGGCCAAAGCGATTGCGAAGGCGACAGGGTTGCCGGAACCGACGAAGACGCCGACGACACTGGCAGAGCTGCTGGGACTGACCGGTGAGGGGCCGCTCGCACCCGGTGAGGTCCGAAACATGGGGCCGATCGCCGGGACCGACAGCCCCGACGCTATCCCCGGGATTCGCGCAGCGGACTTGGGCGAGGTCATCACGCTGCCGGACGGCACAAAGGTGGCAATTTTCGGGGACTCCTATGCCAACCCTCAGGTCGGTGGACCTGGGAATGAGCACTATCCCTCAGTTGCGGTGCCTGTGACGTTCGACAAGAACGGCAAGCCTCATTTCGGTGCGCCGCTGACCGGGACCAACCTCAACAGCGGGTTGCCAAATGAATCACCGGGACCGCATACCCTCTTCCCGATACCCGATGCGGCTCGTGCAGCGGGAGCCAACAACGCGCTGCCGGCGGGCAGCGTCAAGATCGGCAACGACACCTACATGATGGTTGTGGGCACGAACACGAGCGAGGGCCTCAGTCCGAAGGGCTCGTGGCTGGTAAAGGTCACGAACGATCCGGCCGCCGGCTGGAAGCCGATCGAGGGCAGTTATAGGTCTGTCGCCGACAACCCCACGTTGCCAACTCAATTCAGCGGCTACCAAGGCAGTGACGGCAAGGTGTACATCGCCGCGGATGCGTTCGACCGCAGCCAAGGCGTCTCCATGTATCGGGTTGATCCCGCGCACATCAGCGACCGCGGGGCGTGGGAACCGTACGACCCGGGCAACAACACCTGGGGCGCGGCGGGACAGCCAGCGACCTCGACAATCACACCTGACGGTCAGAACTGGGGAGAACTGAGCTTCCGGGAGGTTGAAGGTAAACCGGTTCTCGCAGGCACGAACCTCCATAGTGGCGACGGTGATACGAACATGCCTACAGTCGAGGTACACGTTGGCGACAATCAAACTAACGTCGTTAGGCCGGGTGGAGCCCCGATTGTGGTGATGGACAATACCTCGGGAGCACCGAACCACGTGCCAGCGCCGTACGGCGGCTACATTCTGCCCGGATCGACACTGGATAATCTCGGTTTGTTTGGCAGCCAGTGGTTTCAGCCGGTAGATGCGGACAAGCATCCTATCGGTCCGGTGCATTACGACGTGCAGGATATTCATGTCAATGTCAAGCCCCGCTAGGGGTATCCGCAGCTACCACCATCGAGAGGAACGATCAAGATGATTCGGTTCGCACTTACTCTGGTGCTTCTTGCGTCGATCGTCTTGACTTCCGCTTGCACCGCTTCTGCGGAACCACATGAATCTGGTGGACCAGTGGCATTCCCCGATATGAGCGGCTACACACCCGCAAACCCTGATGACTATGCGCAAGCGCTCGACAACCCGGGCCGCCCCGAAAAACTCATCAAATACGCGTTCGATACTCCTGATGGGGTTCGATGCAGTTTTGGGAAACCTGCCTCAGCGTCCTGCGGAGGTAACAACCTTCCCGCAGTTTCTCCCGCAACATGCGATTCCGCGCAAGGTATCTACCGCTACAACGTAATGAGTACGAGTCGAGGTCTGCAGCAATGGCCTAGAGGTAGCTCGAATTGCTCGGAGGATTCGCCGCCGCACAAAGTTCTTCCTCCATTCCACACACTGACGGTCAACGGTGTGGTTTGCGGTGTGGATGACAAAGGCATGACGGCTTGCAAGGACCCGCAAGATCAAGGTTTCGTATTGTCTCCGTCCTGGTCGGGCTGGATACCAAAGGTGTGAATGAACCGCCCCAGGTTTGATGCCGCTGCTGTTTGAGTCCGGAAGGATGAGCAGCATGCCCAAGAAGATCGATCCTGCGTTGCGTGACCGTGCGGTGCGGTTGGTGACCGAACATCAGCAGGAGTACTCGTCGTTGACCGCGGCCTCCGAGGCGGTCGCGCGCCAACTCGGCGTGGGCAAGGAATCGGTGCGTCGCTGGGTGGTCCAAGCCCAGATTGATGGCGGACAACGCCCGGGTGTAACGAGTGAAGAAAACGACGAAATCAAACGACTGAAAGATGAAAACCGAAGGCTGCGTGAGGATGTCGCGATTCTGAAAGCGGCAACGACTTTCTTCGCGGGGGAGCTGTGCGCCACGAGGCGCTGGGTATATCGAGAGGCGGTGAGAGACCGTCTCCTTCGGGTCGTCGCAGCGGCCTGAGGAAGCATCGGGGCAGCCGATCGCCGGGAACGACGGTGATCGGTGGCAAGCGGTCCCGAGAAGGCAAGCCGTGCCGGCACTGCCAGACGGTGCGGGCTTGTCGAGCAAGGTCAGAAGGTGCAGCGTAAGCGAACCAGTGTCAGACGATAGCGTCCCGGGGAGTGGTGGACTTCGGATCTGGCGTGGTTCACGCGTTGTGATCAACGAGTCATGGTGAACGCT
>NZ_JBJIAL010000049.1:0-34066 GCF_045310895.1 Mycobacterium sp. SMC-18 | reverse complement strand
CGGCACCGACACGGCCTGAACATCTCCGCCCACCTCAGCCCCGTCCCCGAATTCCCACCACCCCAGGGGACTTAGCCGCGCCGGCGCTCAACTCCATCGCCTACCCGCTGCAGGGCCTCGTCAGCGCGATCGACAAACTCGGCCCGCTGGGCGTCATCGCCGCCAACCCACTGCAGAACGCGGTCAACGTCCTCAACACCCTGAACCAGGGCTTCGGCGGGCTGCAACCGTCGAACGCCCTCGTCATCGTCGGCGGCCTCCTCGGCCCGCTGATCCAGGCGCCTGCCGCGCTGGGCGCCGCCGTGCAGGACGTCATCGACGCCACGCGCACGGGCGATCTAGGCAAGGTCGCCACCTCGCTGATCTCGATTCCCGCCACCGTCCTCAACGGTGTTCTCAACGGCGGCTACGGCCCGGACCTGTCGACCGTGATCGATACCGGGCTCCCCGGCGTGCCGCTGTACGCGGGCGGGCTGCTGACCTCGTTCGGCATCAACATCGGTGACGGACCACTGGGCTTCACCGTGAATCTGCCCGGTCCGGTGGCCGCGCTGCAGCTACTGCAGAAGCTCGTTGCCGACGCGCTCAAGCCGCCGCCGGTCACGACGGCCAAGACGGCGGTGGCCGCCAACGCCGTCCCGGCCACCGATGCGACGACGATCGCCCTGCCGGCAGCGACCACCGTCAAGGCGCTGCCCGCCAAGGCGGCAACGGAGACCACACAGCCGGCCGACCAGCCCACGACGAAGACCGACACCACGAAGACGGATACCCCGAAGACGGATCCGGCCAGCTCGGCGGACACCGCCACGAAACCGGCTGTGACCAAACCGGATTCGTCGACGGGCATCGGCACGGATGGCGGCAAGGACACCGCGACCGACCCCAGCGGCGCGACCAAGCCCGCGGACACCAGCGGCGGCACGTCCGGCAACAGCGGCACCGTAGCCACCGGCACCGGCACCGGTACCGGCAGCGGCAAGACGCCCACCACGGGACAAGGCAAGGGCGCTGACCACGCCTCAGGTGGGGACTCCTCATCCGGCGCCGACGGCGGCGACACCAAGGCCGGCACCAAGGGCAGCACCCCGGGCGGAACGAAGACCGAAACCAAGCCGGCCAAGACCGGAACCACGAAGCCCGCCAAGGCATCCCACGACGCCGGGCACACCAAGGAGGGCACGGGCACGCACGCCAAGTAGCAGTCGAATGTCGGCTTGTGGTCGAGGATGTCGACGATCGTCGACCACAAGCCGACACTCCCGATGAGCTAGCCTGGCGCCGCCTGGATCAGCATGTCGGCCAGGGCCGCGGTGGCCGGTGTCAGGCGGTCCCTGGGCTGCGACGCCAGATAGACCTGCCACCTGACAGATTGCCGCAATTCGATGGCGCGCAGATCGTCGAACTGTGCGCATTCCGACGCGGGCATGAAGGTGGTCCCGAGCCCCTGGCGAACCAGTTCACCGATAACGGAGAAGCCGGCAGGAATCACATGGACGGGACGCGATTGGACGCCTGCGGCCAGAAAAGCGTTGTCCAGCAAGGACCGGAAGCCCCAGTCGGGTGGGAACCCGATCAGGTCCTCCCCCGCCAGTTCGAGCAGACCGGCCGCGTTCTGGGCTGCCATCGGGTGATCGTCGCGGCACACGAACACCATCGGTTCCTCGAACATCAGCCGCATCTCGAGCTGTGGCGGAAATCTGTTGGGCACCGAGACCAGCGCCAGGTCCAACGAGCCGTCGACGAGTGCCGAGAGGTATGCCGAGGCGCCAGATTGATTGAGTTGCAATCGAAGTCGTACAAAGGGGTGCTCTCGATGGAACTCTCCGAGCACCTGGGCGACATTCATCGGCCCGTAGGAGATCAATGACCCGAATTCGACGCTGCCCATCAGCCGGCCGCGACTGGACGCGACCGATTCCGCGGCTGAGCCCGCGACGCGCAACAGTTCGTGCGCCTGGGCGAGAAATCGTTCACCGGCGACCGTGAGTTCGATCTGCTGACGGGAGCGATCGAACAACTGCACACCGAGCTCACGTTCCAGCTTCGCGATCGATGTCGAGACGGCGGACTGCACGACGTGGACGCGGCGTGCCGCGCGGGTGAAGCTGCGCTCGATGGCGACCGCCACGAAGTGCTCCACCTGCCGTAACTCCACGCGCCAGATTATCTACGGCGTAGATGGAAGTTATCAATATCTGTCGTTAGACGTGCTGACCGATCGGATGTCTCATGGTGCGTGTGAATACCGCGTCGACGCGGCTGATCGGCCGCGACGCGGAACTCACGGTCCTGCGGAACGCCATCGCCACACCACCGCACGGGCAGGTGATTGTCATCTCCGGGGCCTTGGGCTCGGGCAAGACGTCCCTGCTCACGATTGCCCAGCAACAAGCAGACGCGTCAGGTCATCGCGTCCTCGGGATCGCCGGATTACCCGGAGAGACCGGCACTCCGCTGGGCGGCCTGCACCGGCTACTGCGGGCGTTGAACGGCGCCGAGGCCAACCCCTACGGGCGCGCCGACATCATCGAGACCCTTTTCAGCACACCGCTGTTCGGCGATCAGATCCACACCGCGCGACTGGCCACGGCGCTGCTCGAACTCTTGGACGCGGTGCCGCGGCAACAGCCGGTCCTGGTCACTGTCGACGACGCGCATTGGCTCGATGACCAATCCCGCAGCGTCCTCTTGTTCGCCGCCCGACGCAGTGCCGGCCGCCCGGTCACCGTGGCGCTGACCCTGCCCGACACCGTCGCGGCAACGGGTCTGGCAGGCCGATCCGCCGTCGAAATCCCGCTCAGACCAATGAATCTCGACGAGTCGCTCAGGCTGTTGGAGGCGCAACCCACACCGCCGAGCGGAGTCCTGCGCGAGCAGATCGTGAAGCAATCCGCGGGTAATGCCGCGGCGATCATCCACTTTTCCAGTTCGACCGCCGGCCCGGCGGCCATGGCGGGCCAGGCCCCGGACCCCCTGCCCCTGCCGATCAACGTGCAAGCCATCTACGCGCAGCATCTGGCGCATCTGCCCGCGGCCACGCGTGCGGCGCTCGTCGTCGTCGCCGCGGCGTCTGCCGCAGATCTGCGCGTGCTGCCCCCGGGCGCGCTGGCCGACCCGGCTGCCCTGGCGCCGGCGGAGACCGCGGGCATCATGCGGATCGAGGCGGCGCGCATCAGCCCCGTCAACCCGCTCATCCGCTCCGCGGCCTACTACGGGGCGCCACTGGCCGCCCGGCAGGACGCACATCGACTCCTGGCCGATGCACTGCATGCGTTGCCGCAGCGCCAGACCTGGCACCGCGCCCATGCGGCGTCAGCCACCACGCACAGTCCGCATGACCGGATTCGCGCACTGACCGCCCACGGGATGGCGACGATGTGGAACGACGGCCAGGCCGCTGCCGCGACGCTGCTGGCCGCAGCCGACGAAGCGCTCCAACTGGAACCCGCGCTGGCCTGGGAACCGCTACGCGTTGCGGCCGCCGCGGCATTCCTGTCCGGCGACCCGGCCACCTATCAAGACACAGCGAAAACGCTTCAGCGACTTGATGACTCGGTACCGGCGGCCACAAGGAGCGCATCGACATCACGGCTGTGGGTCCGGGCGGTGACCGACGCCCCGCACGCACGCGCCGAGTTGGCGTCTTTCAGCACCCGGCCGATCGACGGATTCGGAGTGCTGGATCTGAGCCTGATCGGGCTCGCCGCCGGAGTCACCGACGAGTCAGAGCTCGGCATCCGGACGCTACGTGCCGCCCAATCCCTGATGACGCAACATGATTCGACGACGGGGCATGCCCTCACGACGGCGATGCTGGCGTGGTCGTGCGTCGACACCGGGCGCTGGGACGAGGCGCTTCGTATCACGGGCCACTTGCGCACGCTCGGGGCCGTCAGCGATCAGCCGTTGGTCGCCGCCACCGGGGACCTGATCAGAGCAACAGTCACAGCGCGGCGCGGCGACACCACGTCCGCGCGAGATCAGCTGACCGCTGCCCTCGATGTGGTGGATTTCCACGACAACCGCCTGCACTCTGCGCGGGCACACCACATCCTGGGGCAGATCAATCTCGTCGACGGCAACGACCTAGGGGCCTACGGCCATCTGGCCGAATTGTTCAGCGATTCCGGCGCACCGCTGCACCCGCACGTCTCCTTCCGCGCTCTCGTCGACTACGCCGAAGCAGCCATGCGCACGGGCATGGTCGACGACGCACGGCGCAGATTCAGCGCGGCACTGACCCACCTCTCACCACCGCACTCCGCGCGCCTCGACCAGTTGGTGAACCACGCCTCGGCCCTCCTCGGCGCCGGCGACACCGGCGACACCCTCGCCCGGACGCTGGCCGACGCCGCAGGTGAGCAGTGGCCCTTCGAACGCGCGCGGTTGCGGCTCAGCTACTCGGGCTGGCTCAGGCGCAGTCGACGACGCAAGGAAGCGCGCCGGCACATCTCCGCCGCACTGGCGACGTTCGAAACGCTCGGCGCCAGACCGTGGCTGGAAATCTGTGCCCGGGAACTGCGCGCTTCCGGCGTTCCGACGACGGCACCTGCGACGCCGTCCACCGGACGGTTGAGTCCCCAGGAGCATCAGGTTGTCTATCTGGCCGGCCGCGGTTTGACGAACCCGCAGATCGCGGCCCGGCTTCAACTCTCGACGCGCACCGTCTCCGGGTACCTCTACCGCTCATTTCCGAAGCTGGGCGTGACCAGCCGGCATCAGATCCGCGACATCCCGCCGCCACCCGACGGGCGCTCGACGGCCGGCTGACCGGGTTTCCACAATCCCTAGATTTCGGCTAACCTAACTTTTCTATTCGCAAACCCGGATAGAGAGTGAGTGCATGCTGACCGAGACCCGCGCACCGTCGCGCTCGTCGCGCCCGACCTGGTCCCTGTTGGGTCCCGCGTTCGTCGCTGCCATCGCCTACGTGGACCCGGGCAACGTCGCGGCCAACATCAGCGCAGGCGCGAAGTTCGGGTTCCTGCTGGTGTGGGTCATCCTGCTGGCCAACGTCATGGCCGGCCTGGTGCAGTACCTGTCCGCCAAGCTGGGCCTGACGACCGGCCGGTCCCTGCCGGAGCTCGTCGCCGAGAACTGCCGCACGCCCACCCGGCTCGCATTCTGGGTGCAGGCCGAAATGGTGGCCGTGGCAACCGATCTCGCCGAAGTGGTGGGCGGCGCCATCGCGCTGCAACTGTTGTTCGGCCTGCCCATGCTGGTGGGCGGCGTGATCACCGGCGTGGTCTCGATGTGCCTGCTGTCGGTGCAGAACCGCGGCAGCCAGCGCGCGTTCGAACGGATCATCGCGGGGCTGCTGATGATCATCACCATCGGCTTTCTCACCAGCCTGATCGTCGACCCGCCCGCGCCCGGCGCCGTGCTCGGCGGCGTCGTGCCGCACTTCGCCGGACCCGAGAGCCTCCTGTTGGCCACCGCGATCCTGGGTGCGACGGTCATGCCGCACGTGGTCTACCTGCACTCCGGCCTGGCCCGCGACCGGCACGGCAAGCCTGAGACCGGCGCTCCGCTGCGCCACATGCTGCGCGTCACCCGCTTCGACGTCGGCCTGGCGATGGTGGTCGCGGGCGCGGTGAACCTGTCGATGCTGCTTGTCGCGGCGACGCATCTGCAGGGGGTGGCAGGCACCGATACCATCGCGGGTGCGCACGCCGCCGTCGGCAATGCCCTGGGCCCCGCGGTCGCGCTGTGCTTCGCGGTCGGTCTGCTGGCTTCGGGCCTGGCGTCCTCATCGGTCGGTGCGTACGCCGGGGCCATGATCATGCAGGGCCTGCTCAATCGGTCGTATCCACTCTTGCTGCGCCGGGCCGTCACGGTGATTCCGGCGCTGGTCGTGCTGGCCGTCGGCTTCGACCCGACGCGCGCGCTGGTCATCTCGCAGGTGGTGCTGTCGTTCGGCATCCCGTTCGCGCTCATCCCGTTGGTCCGCCTGACCAGCAACCGCGCCGTGATGGGCGAGAACATCAACCACCGCCTCGTCACGACCTTGGGATGGGCTGTGGCCGTGCTGATCTCGGCCCTCAATGTGGTGCTGATCTACCTGACCGTCACGGGCTGATCGCCGCCGCGATCTCGCCGCTGCGAACGGCCACGTTCGACAGCAGCGTCGCGCCGAGCCCGTGGCTGTGTTCGACGGTCGCGCCGTTGAGGTAGATGTCCCCGGGCGCGCCCGGCCGGGCCACCAACTTGTAGTCCCGGGTCGCCAAGGGACGGCCCCGCTCATCGAACTCGTAGCAGGACGCCAGCTCGCCCAGGAACGCCGGCACATCCATCGGCGCGTAGCCGGTCGCGTACACCACGGCATCGCAGCGCACGGTCTCGGTCGTGTTGTCGATGCGATTGCGCAGGCCCAGCCGGACCTCCGCGCCGTCTTCGTCGGCGCCGGTGACAGTGCAGGCCCGGTGCAGGAACAACCGGCGGTCCCCGCTCACGCGTTCGCTGTACTCGCGTTCATACAGTTCCGCGATGAGGTCGACGTCGACGGCCGAGTAGTTGGCCGACCGGTGGTAGTCGAGCAGCCGCTGACGTTCCACGCCGTCCGCACCGTAGAACTCGTCGACCGCGGCGGGATCGAAGATGCGGTTCACGAAGGCACTGTCGTCGGCGAGGCTGTACCCGTACCGCCCGAACACCGCGTGCACCTCGGCGCGCGGGTAGGTGCGGTGCAGGTAGGAAACCACCTCGGCGGCGCTCTGCCCCGCGCCCACCACGGCGAACCGGCCACGCTCCACCGGACCGAGAGCAGCCACCCCACTGAGTAATTGGTGGCTGTGCCACTGGCGCAGGCTCGAGCGCGCGCCCGGGGGCAGCACCGGGTGCAGGCCCGTGCCCAGCACCAGGGTGCGCGCCGAGATGACCTCGTCGGGTTCCAGATGCACCGCGAATCCCGCGTCCCCTGCCGTCACGCCGACCACGCGGCGGCCGTAGCGCACGTCGGCGGCGAACTGATCCGCGGCCCACTGCAGGTAGTCGTGGAATTCGTGCCGGCTGGGAAAGACGTCATGGCGACCGATGAAGTCGACGAGCCTGCCCCGATCACTCAGGTAGTTGACGAACGTGAACGCGCTCTGCGGATTGCGCAGCGTCGCCAGGTCTTTGAGGAACGGAATCTGCATCCGGGTGCCGGGCAGCAGCATGTCGCGGTGCCAGCCGAACCGCTGCTGGGCGTCGACGAATCGGCCGCGCACGCCACGCTCGGCGAGGGCCACGGCCAGCGCCAGATTCGACGGTCCGAACCCGACGCCCAGCATGTCGGGGTTCTCAGGTCTGGACATGGTTGCGGGTGAGCCGGGCCAGATAGAGCTGGTGCACCATGTCCCGATTGATGAGCACCACGAAGTCGGCCATGTCGAATTCCGGGTCGTACGACGGTTCCCCACAGATCACACCGCCGATCCGCAGGCTGCCGGCCACCATCGGCGGAATCCGCACCCGACCGGGATCGGGCAGCTCGGCGAGGGGTATTCCGTTGACCTGCACCGGGTTTCGTGGTGTCACGCGAAACTCCGGCGGCGCCGGATGCTGCCGGTACGCCCGGTCGAGAACGCCGCGCACCAGCGCACCACGCGAACCGCCGTCCGCCATGCGCACCGAGAGGCTGCCGATCGCCCACTGGTAGCCGGTGAGTTCCTGGTAGCGCAGGATGCCGGCCCACAGCATCGCCATGACCGCGCCACTGCGATGGTCGGGATGCACGCTGGCCCGGCCCAACTCGACCAGCGACGGCCGCAACGCGTCGATGCCGGCACCGAGCTCGAAGTTGGTGTCGGTGAAGATGCCGCCGGCCGCCCGCGCGCCGTCCGGGGGCAGTAGCCGATAGCAGCCGACGATCGCCCCGGTCTGTTCGTCCCGGGCCAGCAGGTGATCGCTGTAGGCGTCGAAGCGGTCGATGTCGATCATCTCGCCGGTGCGCGGTCCGCGAATCGCTTGTGGCAGTGCGGCCCCCAGCTCTTCGGCGAACGTCTGGTACCGCAGGCGCTGCGCCGCTTCGATCTCATCGGGGTCGTCGGAGATGACGATGCTGTAGCGGCCGGAATCGGTCGCTGGGATGAGAACAGCAGCGCCGAACATAAGATTCGAAACTATCCGCATTGCGGCGCGGCCGTAGCAACTTCGGCTAATCCACAGACTCTGCACGGATTGTTTGCCGGGTGCCAGTCCGGATGAGCAGCGCCACGAACAGCGTGGCCGTGGTGGCGGCGAGCGCGGCAGCGGTCAACGCGGACTGCAGGCCGGCGGCACTGGCTTCCCGTGCGAGCGTCGCGAGCGCGGGGCGCAGCCTGTCGGGCACGGCCTCGAGCGCCCGCAACCCGGCGCCGGCCGCCAACCCGTCACTGAGCTGCCGGCGCGCTTCGGCGCCGAGTCCCGGTACTGCGGAAAGCCGAGACGTGGCAAGGTCGCCCGCGTGTCGGCTGAACAAGGCTCCGAGCCCGGCCACGCCGGCCAGAATCCCGACCTGCCGCGCCGTGCTGACCGTCCCCGTCGCCATCCCGGCGTCGGCGACCGGCACGAAGCGCAGCGCCGCGTCCGACGTCAACGCGGACAGCCCGCCGAGTCCCAGCCCGGCCACGACCGACCCCGAGACGAAGTGCGTCCACGTCGTGTTCGCGTTTACTGCGGTCATCATCCACATACCCGCGGCAATCAATGCGACGCCGGCCGGGATGGTGGCGGCCACCGGTATCCGCCGCGCCGCGACCATCGCCATCGGGGCACCCAGGACGATGGCCAGCGTCAGCGGCAGCGAGCGCAACCCGGCCCCAAAGGGACTGAACCCCAACGTGTTCATGAAGTACAGCGCCAGGTAGTTCGTCGACGCGATCAGCGTCCCGGTCGCGGCGAACGCGGCCAGGGAGACACCCGCGAAACCGGGACCGGCGAGCAGCCGCACGTCGAGCATCGGCTCGGCCAGGCGGGACTCGCGCAGCCCGAAGGCGGCCAGCGCGACGACACAGAAAGCACTCAGTCCCAACATGATCGGGCTGCCCCAGCCGAAGTGGTTGCCCTCGATCAGCACGTACACGCCCGCGAACAGCGCCGCTGTCAGCACCACCGTGCCCCAGATGTCGACCGGACGGGACCGCGGGACGACGCTTTCGGGGACAGCGAAGATGACGATGTACAGCGCGACCACGCCGACCGGCAGGTTGATCAGAAAGATCGACGGCCACCCGTACGCGGTGACGAGCGCACCGCCCAGCAGCGGCCCGACGGCACCGCCCGCCCCCATCGCCGCTCCGTACGCCGCGATGGCGCCCGCCCGCTGCCGCGCATCGGGGAACGCGGCCGCGAGCATCGGCAACGACACCCCGAGCAGCACCGCGCCGGCCGCGCCCTGCACTGCCCGCAGCCCGTTGAGCGCATCGATGTTGCGGGCGAGCGCGCACCCGGCCGACGCGAACATGAACACCACGAGGCCACCGAGGTACAACCGCCGCCGTCCCAGCCGGTCCCCCACCGTCGCCGCCGTGAGCAGCAATCCGGCCATCGGCAGGGCGTACGCGTCGACGACCCACTGCAATCCGGACAGCGGCGCGTGCAGGGCAGCCTGCATGTCGGCCAATGCCGCGGCGACGATCGTCATGTCGAGCAGCAGCATGAACACCACCACGCAGACCGCGGTCAGTGTCAGTCTGGGGCGCACACCTGCAGTTTGCACCGGCGTGCACGCCCCGCGCGTCCGTAAGGTCGAACCCATGACGAGAGATTTCCGTTTCGGCGTCGGCCTGCGGCACACCGACAGCCGGTCAGCGGTCCAGGAGGCGGCGCGCCGCGGTGAGGACCTCGGCTACGACGTCCTCCTGGTGCCCGACCATCTGGGCGCTCCGGCGCCGTTTCCGGTGCTGGCGACCGCCGCCGCGGCGAGCAGCACGCTGCACCTGGGCACCTTCGTGTTCAACGCGTGCTTCTACAAGCCCGCGCTGCTGGCCCGCGACATCGCGGCCATGCGCGACCTGACCGAGGGACGTTTCGAGACGGGCCTCGGTGCCGGGTACGTCAAGGAAGAGTTCGATGCCGCCGAACTGCCGTTCCCCAGTGCCGGGAAACGGGTGGAGTACACCGCGCACGTCACCTCGTATCTGCGCACCCACCTGCCCGAGGTGCCGGTGATGATCGCCGGTGCCGGCGACAAGCTGCTGACGGTCGCCGCCCAGCAGGCACAGATAATCGGGCTGACCGGCGGCGGCCCGCCATCCGCCGACCACGACCCGCTCGCTGAGCGAATCTCGTTCGTGCGCAACGCCGCCGGCGACCGGTTCGATGAGCTGGAGCTGAACCTGGCCATCACCGCGGTGCCGACCGACGGGTCCGGGATACCGAACCTGTCCATGACCCGGCGCTTCCAGCCCGACCTCAGCGACGCCGAGTTGTTGACGACACCGGGCGCCCTCAGCGGCAGCACCACCGACATGGCCGACCGGATCCGCGACCTGCGGGATCGCTACGGGGTGAGCTACTTCATTGTCCAGCAACAGCATTCGGAGGCCTTCGCGAAGGTCATCGCAGAACTGCGCTGACGGCGCGCGCAGGGCTCGGCTGCGCCATGGGCTCGTAGACGGCGAACTGCAGCACGGTGTTGAGGATCAGCTGCGCGAGGCCGTCCCACGGCGTGGCCTGCACGGGCCGAGTGGACGCGAACGGCAACGCCACCGCGGTGGCCGGTCCGGCTTTGGTGTCGATCGTGATGGTCTGCCCTGGCGCGCCATAGATTCCGGTCTGGGTACCGGCGAACATGTCGTTGATCCAGCCGATGGCGAGCGTCTTCTCGGCCTCGATGTTCGGTGACCGCGAGAAGCCGGCCACGACGTACTCGGCGAATTGCAGCACGGGGTTCGCGCCCTGCAGCGCATCGATGTGCCGGCCCCCGACCAGCATGACCCCGTTGAACTGCCCGGGCCGAGCCGCTTCGAGCTCCCGCCCGACCACACCGTCGATGTTCCATACATACGGCTCGGACGAAATGTCGTAAATCGGGCGGTAATTGGCGCCGCTCAGCTTCTGCAGCGCGGCGGGCACCACACCGTTCAGATCGACCGAATCCATCAACACCACCCCCTCCAGATTCGCGACCGCACCGTTGTCCACCATGCGGCCGGCGGCCGAACTCACCAGCGCGCCGCCGAGCGAATGGCCGACCAGGATGAACTTCGTGGGTAGCGTCACCTCGTGTCCGGCTGCGGCGCCGGCACTTTCGGTCAGTGACGCGCGATCACCGGCGAACAGGTCGGCCACCGCCTGCTGGTCTGCCGAACCGCCGAGCCACCGCGCCTTGGAATCAAACGCGTTGGAGGACAACGTCGGAGCCACCACGATGCTGTTGGTGCCCTGCGCCAGTGCGGCCAGCGTGTAGCTGTACATCGGGGCGACGGCCATGAAGTCGTGCTGGAAATAGATCACCCGGGTCGCCGAATCCGCGTGCTCCGGGAAATACCAGTTCGCCTGGACCTTCTGCCCGGTGCCCGGCATGGCCAGGCTGGACACCTTGACCGTGACTGTGCTGCCCCGCGGCAGCACCGGCGGGCCGGCGAACGCGAGCATGGCGCTGCCGATCACGTTGAACACGAACGACCCGATGACGTTGATCAGGCTGGGCCGTGCGGTTTTCACCGCCGCGGTCGGGGTGTCGGTGGTCGTGGCACCGGTGGTCACGGCGCTCGTGGTCGTGGCGCTGGTGGTCGTGGCTGCGGCTGCCGCCGTCTTGACCACGGCACTCGGCTGCGATGCCGTCGCTGAAACCGGTTGCGCAGCGGAGACGGCTGGAACCTGAGACCGCTTGGCCGGCAACGCGTTCGGAAGCTTCACCGCCGGCAGTGTCGGCTTGGGTCGAGCCGCCTGCGCCCGGACCGCTTTCTCCGGCGCGGTGGGTCGCGTCACCGAGGCCTTGTCGGGCGCGCCCTTGTCGGGTTTGGTGGCGTCTTTGGCCTTCTTGGTCCGCGAGGAATGGTCGGCGGACTTGCGCGCATGCGGATCAGTCGCGGGCTTCGACTTCCCGGCCGGCGCCGCCCCAGCCTGTGACGCCGTCCCTGCCGGTGACGTCGTCGGCTGCGAAGCGGTGGGGTGCGACGCGTCCCCCACGCTGTGCGCGGCACCGGATGCATCGTCGGCCCACACCGGCGCCATCGGCAGCCACAGCGCCAGACACCCCGCGGCCAGCATCACCCAAACCGCTCTCGACCACCCCGTCATCAACCGCACGCTAGCCCGCAGCGCGGCGCGTGGGAGGAAAATGAACAAATTGGTTCAGATGTTTCATTAGCGCTCGGGGCGCCCCACTTGCCTGCGGCATACTGGTGATCCCCATCGCTCCCAATCCCCGACAGGACAGTCGAGTGTCAGCACCGCAGCGCAGGCCCCGCGGGCGTCCGGTCGGTGGCGGCAACAACACCGAGCAGGCCCGGCAGGTACTGCTCGACGCCGCGGAGCAGTTCTTCATCGACGGTGGCAGCGGGACCTTCACCATGGAGGTCATCGCCGCCGAAGCCGGCTACTCGCGCAGCGCGATCTACCGCCAGTTCGCCACCCGGAAAGAACTGATCGCAGCGTTGGTGCAACGCACCACCCAACGGCACATGCTGACGATGCTGCAGCAGGTGGCCGCCGACGCCACGCCGGTCGATCTGCTGATCGACAGCCTCGTCATCGTCGCGACGCAGCTGGTGCACGATCCACTGCTGCAAACCATCGCCGACCAGACGCCCGACGGCGCCGTCGCCACGCTCATCGCCAACGACGGCTCGCTGACCAGGACGGTCCAGTCGATGGTCGAAGGCATGCTCGCCAACAGCACGACGGGCCAGTTCCGGCCCGGCCTGCATCCGCATGACCTTGCGCAGTTCCTCATCTCGACGGCACTGAGCCTGCTGCTGGACGTGGTGCCCGGCAGCAGCGATCCGACGGTGGCGCGGAACTACCTCCGGACCTTCGTGTTGCCGGCAATTGTCGACAGTCCCCCACCGGCGACGCGCGTGTTTCCGGAGTAGCCGACACGGGTAGCCCACCCAGGTGCTCAAGGAACTGCAAGGCCGCCGGATCGCCATCCTGGCCGCCGACGGGGTCGAGAGAGTCGAGCTCGAGGAACCGCGCGCCGCGGTGGAGGAGGCCGGCGGCGCCGTCGAGGTGTTGTCGATCAAGGCCGGCGAAATCCAGGCCCGCAATCACGACCTCGAACCGGCGGGCAGCATCGCGGTGGACCGCACCGTCGGTGAGGTGCGCGTCGACGCATTCGACGCGCTGATCCTGCCGGGCGGCACGGTGAACCCCGACAAGTTGCGGGTCGACGAGACCGCGGTGGCGTTCGTCGGTGACTTCGTGCGCTCCGGCAAGCCCGTCGCCGCCATCTGTCACGGCCCGTGGACCCTCGTCGAGGCCGATGTCGTGCGCGACCGCAAGGTGACCAGCTACCCGAGTGTGCGCACCGATCTGCGTAACGCCGGGGCCACCGTCGTCGATGAAGCAGTGTGTATCGACGGCAATCTCATCACCAGCCGTTCGCCCTCCGATCTACCGGCGTTCTGCGAGGCCATCACCGAGGCATTGGCGAGCAGTCCGGCCCAGACCTGAGGTCAGCCGGCTCATGACAGCCATGACCACACAGAACCCCGCTGAGGTGCCGGACGCAGCTCCCGGTATCCGCCAGCGCAACTTCGTCTTCCTGGCCGTCGTCCTCGGGATGCTGCTGGCCGCGCTCGACCAGACCATCGTGGCGACAGCCCTGCCGACCGTCGTCGCCGACCTCGGCGGCGCCGGCCATCAGTCCTGGGTCGTCACCAGTTACCTGCTCGCCTCGACGATCGTGACCGCGGTGGTCGGCAAGCTCGGTGACATCTTCGGCCGCAAGAAGGTGTTCCAGGTCGCGATCCTGCTGTTCCTGGCCGGCTCGGTCCTGTGTGGGCTCTCGGGATCGATGGGGATGCTCGTCGCGTCGCGGGCACTGCAGGGCCTGGGTGGTGGCGCCATCACCGTGACGGCCGTCGCGGTGATCGGTGAGGTCATCCCGCTGCGCGAAAGAGGCAAGTACCAAGGCGCTTTGGGCGCGGTGTTCGGTGTCACGACCGTCGTCGGCCCGTTGCTCGGCGGGCTGTTCACCGACCATCTGGGGTGGCGGTGGGCGTTCTGGATCAACGTGCCGGTGGCGGTGGTGGTCATCGGGATCGCGGCAGTTGCCATACCCGAACTGGCGCGCGCCGGGCGACCCGTCGTCGACTACGCGGGCATCGTGCTGGTCGGCCTCGGCGCTGCCGGCCTGACGCTGGCGACCAGCTGGGGCGGCACCACGTATGCCTGGGGCTCGGCGACGATCATCGGATTGTTCGTCGCCTCGGCCGTGGCCATCGCAGGCTTCGTCATGGTGGAACGCCGTGCGCCCGAACCGATTCTGCCGATCCGTCTGTTCGCGAACCCGGTCTTCACGGTGTGCTGTGTGCTGTCGTTCGTCGTCGGGTTTGCGATGCTGGGTGCGCTGACGTTCCTGCCGACCTACATGCAGTTCGTCGACGGTGTTTCGGCAACCGCGTCCGGGCTGCGGACCTTGCCCATGGTGGCCGGTCTGCTCGTCACCTCGCTGGGCAGCGGCGCGATCGTGGGCCGCACAGGGCAATACCGGATCTTCCCGATCGCCGGTACGGCCATCATGGCGCTGGGGTTCGTGCTGCTGTCACGGATGGACGCCGACACCTCGACGCTGACCCAGTCACTGTTCCTGCTGATCCTCGGCACCGGTATCGGGCTCAGCATGCAGGTGCTGATTCTCGTGGTGCAGAACACCGTCGACTTCGCCGACCTGGGTGTCGCCACCTCCGGTGTGACGTTCTTCCGCACCATCGGAAGTTCCTTTGGTGCCGCGATTTTCGGCTCGATGTTTGCGAACTTCCTCGGCGACAGGGTCCCGTCGGCCATGCGATCGAGCGGCGCGCCACCCGACGCGGCGACGTCCCCGAAAGTGCTGCACAGCCTTCCGCACGACACCGCCGCCCCGATCATCAACGCCTACGCCGATTCCCTGAGCCAGGTGTTCCTGTTGGCGGCGCCCGTCGCGATCGTCGGCTTCGTCCTGGCGCTGTTCCTCAAACAGGTGCCGCTGCGTGACGCTGCCGCCAGTGGCAGCACCGACATGGGCGAGGGCTTCGGCATGCCGACCACCGAGTCGCCGGAGAAACTCATCGAAGTCGCCGTCGGCCGGTTGTTGCAGCGCAGCAACGGCATCGATCTCGAAGCCGTGGCCCGCACCACGAACAGCCGCCTGGGGACGGCGCAACTGTGGGCACTGATGCTGATCTACCGCTATGCCTCAGTGACCGGGGCCGCGGATCTGCTCGACATCGCAGACGATCGACGGGTGCCACGTCAGGTCCTCGAACCGACCTTCGATCGCCTGGTGGCCACCGGATTCGCGACGCACTCCGGAACCGAATACTCGCTGACGCCGGCCGGTTCCGCCGAGGTGGGTGCGGCCCGCAACGTGATCACGAGTTGGATCACCGAAACCCTCACGCAGTCAGACGAATTCCAGGGCGTGCCCGAGCGCATCCATGTCCAGAGCGCGCTCGAGCGCATCGCCCGTGGTCTGCTGACCGAACGGGAGTCGGCCCGGCCGGAGCGGCGGCCGACGAAACTCGGTCCGCCCCAACAGTTTATCGCCGAGCAACCCACGACCCGCATGCGCGCGGCGCGGCCCGACGAACCCCCGACCCGGCCGTTCCGCCCCCACGCGACGCTGCCGCGCGGCTGACCGGACCGGCGTCGTCCCCACACATGGTGGCCGGGACGGTCCTGTTTGCAGCTGAACCGTCCCGGCGGTGCCAGTACGGAGCGACCGGGCGCCCGGATCTGTGGACCGGAGAGAGCGACGGCGATGTCTGAGCCACTCCGGCGGGGCGTCGCGATCGGATCCAACTGACGGTGGCTGAATACCCGCTCGGCCGCTTTGAAACACGCACTGTGGATGAGAGACAGCAAAAGCCGATGGGTTCAGATTCGCCACCGCGGGTATATGACGACCGACGCCTGGCGGATGCCGTCCAGCCGTAACGGCCGATCTGCGTTCCAGTCGGCAACGAAACACCGAGGAGGACATGTCATGACGCTTTCAACTCGACTCGCGGGCCTGATCCCGGTACTGGCCGCCGTACCGGTGTGTCTGAGCCTGGTCACCCCCGCGACGGCCGTCGCAGAAACCGACTGCAGCCCGGAATCTGTTGCGAACACCGTCAGTTCGGCCACCGGCGCGGCGAGCAACTACCTGACAGCGCATCCGGATGCCAATCAGGTTGTGGTGGCGTCGTATTCGCAGCCGCGGCCGGTGGCGTCGGCCAATCTCCGGGCCTACTTCACGGCCCACCCCCAGCAGTACCAGGACCTGCGCGGAATTCTGGCGCCGATCGGTGACACTCAGCAGCGGTGCAACGTGACGGTGCTGTCACCCGAAATGGCCTCCGCCTACGCCGAATTCATGGCCGGCTAAGCATGGCGGTGACCGGACCTCCCGAAGGTTGCCACCTGACCTCGTTGTGGTTGGCCGACCGTGAGATGTCGCCGTCCTCGTCGCCGGCGCCGAAGTCGACCGACATGGCGTCTCCCGCCGACGTGGTCGTGATCGGCGCCGGCATCACCGGGCTGACCACTGCCGTGCTCCTGGCCCGGGCGGGTAAGAACGTCACGGTCGTCGAGGCACGGCATGTGGGCGCCGGCACAACGGGCAACACCACCGGCAAATTGAGCGTGCTGCAGGGCAGCAAGCTGGCGCGCATCGCCGCCAAGCACAACGCGGATGTGTTGCGCGACTATGTCCGCGGCAACGCCGAGGGGCGTGACTGGCTGGTGCGGCATTGCGAGAACCACGCGATCCCGTGGCAGGCCGAACCCGACCATGCCTACGCCCAGACATTCTCCGGCGCTGCCACCGCGCGCGATACGTTCAGCGCCTGCCAGGAAGCGGGATTGACGCAAGCACAGTGGGTCGACTCCGCCGATGTGCCGTTCCCGTTCCATGGCGGCGTGCGGCTACCTGAACAGGCACAGCTCGATCCCATGCCCCTGCTGAACAGTCTGGCGGTGGAACTCGAAACCCACGGCGGCACGCTGTTACAGGGTGTCCGCGCGCTGTCGGTGGCCGACGACGGATTGCTTCGCGTGGCGTTGCAGGCAACACATCCGATGGTCGATACCGCCGGGTCCCACATGTCGGTCACCGCGCACCGGTGCATCCTGGCGACGGGAACGCCGATCCTGGATCGCGGCGGCTTCTTCGCCCGGCTGACGGCGAAACGCTCCTACTGCTTGGCATTCGACGTTGCGCGCGAGGCGACGGGCGGCATGTTCATCTCGGTCGATTCACCCACCCGGTCGGTGCGCTACGCGCCGTCCTCGAGCGGCGAGAAACTCATCGTCGGCGGCGCCGGCCATCCGGTTGGCCGTGGCCACGCACCCGCCCATGACGTGGCCGAGCTCGCCAAGTGGGCGGAACTGCACTATCCCGGTGCCCACCCGACGCACTTCTGGTCGGCCCAGGACTATTCGCCCATCGACGAGTTGCCGTACGTCGGACCACTACTCCCGGGCTACGAAAAAATCCGGGTGGCAACGGGTTTCGACAAGTGGGGGCTGACCAACGGCGTCGCGGCGGCGCTGGTCCTGGCCGCGCAGATGCTCGGCGGCCACATCGAGTGGGCTCGCGCGTTCGACAGTTGGAGTCCGCACGAGCTGCGCGGGATGACCGCCGCCCTGCGCGCGAATCTCGAGGTCGGACTCAATCTGGCCAAAGGCTGGATCACGCCGATCGCCACGTCGCCGGATGGCCTCTGCGAAGGCGGCGGGGTGGTCAGCGGGCTCCCGTGGCAGCTACGCGCCGACAGCCTGGTCGACGGGAAGCAACACACCGTGTCGGCGATCTGTCCGCACCTGGGCGGCGTGGTGCGATGGAACGACGCCGACCGGGCCTGGGAGTGTCCGCTGCACGGCTCGCGGTTCGCACCGGACGGGCGGCTCCTGGAAGGGCCCGCCACCCGAGGTCTCGCGGCGAAAACCCGGGCACGATAACCGAGCTGATCAGCCGACCGTCACTTCGAGCGGTTGCGCCGATCGGCGGCGCTGCGCAGCGCGTTGTTGGCGTCTTCCAATTCGAGGATCCTGCTGATTCCCGCGATGTTGACGCCCGAGGCGACCAGGTCGACGATCCGTCCGATCCGGGCCACGTCGTCGGCGCTGTAGCGGCGGGTGCCGCCGTCGGTGCGCGCCGGAGCGAGGAGCCCGTGACGCTCCCACAGCCGCAGTGATTGCGTTGGCGCACCGGACAGTTCCGCCGCGACCGTGATCCCGTACACCGCATGATCGGATGCCGGGCCCGCGGCCGCGGGTCCTGCGCTCGGCCGCACCGGCCGGCGATCTGCATCGTTCATGAGATTCCCTGTTCCACTACGTGCATTGAATCATGTACCAGTGCTATATAGAAATCTATGTCGGTTGCCATAGATAAGCTACCCTGAATCGCACAAGTGGTAAAGGAAAGGACAGTGAGGTGACTGCCGGAGGGCCCGGCCTTCCCGATTGAGCTGACGAGCATGAGCTTGTGTGCCAGATCTGGGCTGGATTTGGCACACAAACTCAGCTTCGGCGCCCGAATCGGTGATCACCTCAGGGACGCTTGGAGCAGAAGAGATGTCAGCAGAGAAGCAGGAAATGCACCTCGCGTACATCGAGCGCATCAGCGCGGCTCATCAGGCGCTGCGTGCGGCCCAGAGTGAACTGCGCGATGCTGTCCAAGCGGCACATGCCGCCGGCCACACCTGGGACGTCATCGCAACCGCGCTGAGCGACACCGCACATCCCGCGACCGACGGGTTCGAGGAGATCCCCAGTATCGATGCTGTCGTTCAGACAGTTCTCGGCATAGACCGGAAGGCCGGACCACCTGACCACCAGGACTCCGTTGCTGGTCTGCAGTGACAGCGCTCAACCCGCGTGGTGGTGCGCGGTTTCAGCGCCCTGTGAACGTCAGCCGCTGTGCAGCACCGGCACGATGTTGAGATGACCTGATACCCGGGCCCATGGCCCGCTGCTCACGCTCGAAGTTCTCGAGGTCATATCGTCCGAGTCGGCGCCCAGGACCTTGATGGCGCAGCGAGCCGGAATGGGGTCACCCGCGGAAAATTGCTGCCCCTTTGTTCCTCAGGGACAACGATTCGGGCCAGATCGCCAAAAGATTGTCTCGGCGGTACCTGGGTCGCCGCATGCCCGCGCCGTACCGTTCTGGTATCAGCTTCCCCGTTGAGAAAACACCAAATATCAACGGAACAAACATATTTCACCAACCCAGGAGCACAGCCATGTTCGAGCCCGCTTTCATCTTCGACGCCATCGTCCTCTTCGCCATCGGCCTGTGGCCGCTGCTGCTGGTCGTCGGCGCCGCCGGCATCCGCTGGTTCAACGCCCGCCGCACCGCGGCCGCGGCCGCTGTCCACTCGGTGGCATTGCCGCACGTCGCCGCGCCCGCACGTGCGCGCACCCTGGCCTACGCCACCGGCCAGTAACAAATTGACGATTCAGTCAGTCGCGGGTCGCGCCCGCATTCCCAGATAGCGCGCCGCTGGGACGCGGGAGCCGGCAGGCGTCGCAGGACTCCGCCAATCGCATCGCCCCGCCCACCCCACGGCAGCACCGGGCGCACCGCCTCGGCCAACCACCGCGCCGAGAACGCGGCCTCGCGCGAGTTTGCCAGGCCCATGGCCACGCCCACCTCACCCCGACAGCGATGAGCGGTGCCCCGACCCTCCCGGCGGGTACGTGCGCACCAACCCGAGGTTCAATTCCAGCGCCCGCGAGCTGCACCTGCACGTCAACTCGGTGAAGTACCGCAGCCAGCTCGCCATCGCGCGGCTCGGCAGACCGATCGAAGAAGACCACATAGACGTGGAAGTCACACTGCTGCTTTGCCATTGGTTCGGCGCCGCAGTTGTCGCTCCTTAACGCAACCTGTGGATTCCGGCAAAGTCCATACACCACCGGGGTCGACAAGGGACGCTGTGGGGAGAACCAGCAGCGCCACGGGGCGCTGCCGCAACCGAGGAGCGCCTGGTGTACGCACGCTCAACCACGTTTCAGGCCGAGCCGGCGTCGATCGACGCCGGTATTGCGTACATGCGCGACACCGTGCTCCCGGCCTTGGAGGAGCTGGGGGCCGCGGGGATGTCGCTGCTGGTGGACCGGCGCCTGGGCCGGTGCATCGCCACCAGCTCCTGGGAGTCGGAGGCAGTGATGCACCTGACGGCGCACGCCGCCCGACCCCTCGGTGAACGTGCGGCGGAGCTGCTGAACGGGACCCGGAAGGAGATCAGTGAGTGGGAGGTGGCGGCGCTGCACCGCCACCACCGCTCACCGGAGAGTGCCTGCCTTCGCGTTGCCTGGTTCTCCGTCGAGCCTCATCAGGCGGACCTCCTCACCGACTTCTACCGGACGCTGGTCCTGCCGCCGTTGGAGAAACTCGAGGGGTTCTGCAGTGCCAGCCTCCTGCTCGACAAGCCGTCCGGACGCGCCGTTTCGTCCGTGACGTTCGACAGCGCCGCGGCGCTGGACAACAACCGCGAACAGGCCAGTGCGCTGCGCACCGAAAAGCTCGCCCAGTTGGGCGGCAGTCTGGTCGACATCTGTGAGTTCGAGCTGGCGATCGCTCACCTGAGAGTGCCGGAACTCGTCTGATTGCCCTGATGGTGGTCTCGGCGTACCGGCCGCATCGATGAGTCTTGATTCAGCGGATCGTCAGGCCCGTCACCGCCCGTGAGATGACCAACCGCTGAATCTCACTGGTGCCCTCGAAGATCGTGAAAATCTTGGCATCTCGGTGCATCCGCTCGACCGGATAGTCGCGGGTGTACCCGTTGCCGCCGAGAATCTGAATCGCCTCGTCGGTCACGTACACGGCGGTCTCGCTGGCCACCAGCTTGGCCATCGAACCCTCGGCGTTCTCGAACGGCACATTGTTGCGCGCCATCCAGCCGGCCCGCCACACCAGCAGCCGGGCGGCGTCGATGCGGGCCTTCATGTCCGCCAGTTTGAAGGCAATGGCCTGGAATTCGCCGATCTTCTTACCGAATTGCTCACGCTGGCAGGCATATTCGAGGGCGTACTCGTACGCCGCCCGGGCCACCCCGACCGCCATCGCCCCGACCGTCGGGCGGGTTCGCTCGAACGTCTTCATCGCGGCCTGGCCACCCGCGGACACGCCCGACTTCACCCGCGCCACCCGGGCCTCGAACTTCTCCCGGCCGCCGAGGATCGCGTCCTCAGGCAGCCGCACGTTGTCGAGCACCACCTCGGCGGTGTGCGACGCCCGGATGCCGTGCTTCTTGAACTTCTGCCCCTGCGACAGCCCCTTGGTGTCCGGCCCGATCACGAAGCTGGCCTGGCCGCGCGACCCGAGCTCCGGGTAGACGGACGCGACCACGACGTGCACGTTGGCGATGCCGCCGTTGGTGGCCCACGTCTTGGTGCCATTGAGCACCCATTCCCGGGTGGCCTCGTCGTAGCGGGCCCGGGTCCGGATGGACCCGACGTCGGAGCCCGCGTCGGGCTCGGATGAGCAGAACGCCGCGACCTTCGGGTCCGCGGCCGAGCCGAACATCTGCGGCAGCCACTGCCCGATCTGTTCGGGAGTTCCGTTGCCCGCCAAGGCCGCCGCGGCCAGACCGGTACCCATGATGGACAGCGCGATGCCGGCGTCACCCCAGAACAGCTCCTCGAACACGGTGAGCATGCCGAGCCCGCTCGGTTCGGCGGCCTGCGTGCCGAACAGTTCGGGTGAGTACAGCCCGATCTTCGCCGCTTCCTGGATGATCGGCCACGGCGTCTGCTCCCGCTCATCCCATTCCGCGGCGGCAGGGCGGACGACTTCGGCGGCGAACTGGTGCACCCAGTCGCGCACCTCGATGACGTCGTCGCTGAGTTGTAGTGAGAATGTCATGTCACTCCTGTTGGTGGTCAAAGTGTTTCGGTGCCGCGAGTGATCAGTTGCTCCGCCACGCGGTGGCACCGACGTTCAGATACCGGATCTGGCGCTCGAGCATGGTGGCCGCCGCATCCAGATCACGCGCCGTCGTCTCTTCGTCGAGCCCGCGCGCAATGACCTCGAGCATCGAATCGATGCCGGCGAGGATGGTGGCCATCAACATGCTCGACAGCATCTCGACATCACCGACGCTCCACGACCGGATGGGTTCGAACCGGGCCATGTAAGTGGCCAATTGGCTGGCGTACAAACGGATTTCCGACCGAATCTCGCGCCGGAGCACCGAATGACCGGCCGCACGTTGGCGCGCCAGGAACGCCAGGTGTGCATGGTCCCGCGAGACCACGCCACGAAGCGCCTGCACCCCGACGTGGATGGCGCCGCCGGACGAATCGATGTCGAGAGTGGCCATCTCGCCCATGATCTCGCGCAGCGTGCGAAAGGTCTCGTGAATCACGGCGAGACCGAGGTCGTCGAGCGACTGGAAGTAGCGGTAGAACGCCGACGGCGCGACACCCGCCTTACTGGCGAGCTGCCGCAGGCTCAGCGCGTCGAAGCTCGATCCGCTGCCGGTCAGTTCCAGCGCCGCCGTCATCAACGCGCGGCGGGTGTGCTCGCGGCGCTCCTGCTGCGTCCGGCGCCCATGCCGATCCCGCCCATTGCCGGAGTCCGCCTCGACAGATAGAGAGCGTTTGTTCTCTGTGTTGCCTGTCACGAAATCAACTATAGCTATTGACCTCGCCATATCGGCAAACATACCTTACGGAACATTCGTTCTCTAACTTGAATGGAGAAATCATGGCACGTATCGCAACCCGCCTACCCGGCGAGCGCAACCTGGCCGAGGAGGACCGCGACCGGATCGCCGCGATCCGGGGCGAGCTCATCCGCATCGGCAACTGCTGGCGCGAACGCCATCCGTTCCTCGCCGCACACCAGGACGGCGTCGGGATGGCGGTCTTCCTGGCGTCCATCGCCGGCGTACTCGTCGACGCCGCGCTCTACGCGGCCGGCATCCTGCCCTGGTACGCAACCATCCTGATCACCGCGTTCTGGCTGTCATTGCTGCACGAACTGGAACACGACCTCATCCACTCCATGTACTTCCGGCAGAACCGCCCGGTGCACAACGCGATGATGTTCGGGGTCTGGTTCTTCCGGCCCAGCACCATCAACCCGTGGATCCGGCGGACGCTGCACCTGCACCACCACGAGGTCTCGGGCACCGATTCCGACCTCGAGGAGCGCGGCATCACCAACGGCGAACGCTGGGGCAGCCACCGGCTGCTCAGCCTGCTCGACTCGATGCTCGGCATCTACACCAAGCCGCTCCGACAGCGCGCCATCGTCACCGCCTACATCAAGCACGAGGCCCGCTCCCCCGAAGAAGCGCGTCAGCTCGCCGCCAAGACGCTCGCGCTGTACTTCCCCCTCGGCACCATCCACTACACGCTGTGGCACCTGTTCATCGGCGTGCACGTCTACGAATTCGTCACCGGCAGCAGCATTTCCGGCAGCTGGGTGACGGCGCTTGACTTCGTGGCCGTCACGCTGCTGGCGCCGAACGCGGTGCGGACGTTCTGCCTGCACTTCGTCAGCTCCAACATGCACTACTACGGCGACGTCGAGAAGCACAACGTGTTGCAGCAGACCCAGGTGTGGACAGCCAAGTGGCTCAAGCCCTTCCACGCCCTGTGCTTCAACTTCGGCGAGACCCACGCCATCCACCACTTCCTGGTGCGTGACCCGTTCTACCTCCGCGAGGCGATCAAGCGCGATTGCCAGAAAGTACTGCGCGCCAACGGTGTCCGCTTCAACGACTTCGGCACCTTCGGGCGGGCCAACCGCTTCAGCCTCGCCCCGGCGCACGTCGAACCCTGACCACACCACTTCTTCCGAACGGATAAAACATGACCGAGACCCAAACCGCCCAGCTGTGGATCTGCGTGCGCTGCGGCATGATCTACGACCCCGCCGACGGCGACCCCGACAGCGGGATCGCCCCCGGCACCGCGTTCGAGGACATCCCCGACGACTGGGTGTGCCCCATGTGCGGCGTCAGCAAGGACGAGTTCGTCCCCTACGAGGACTGAGCAGCCCCGTCCGATCGTTCAACTGACGGGCACGCGCCAGGCACCCCGCCGGAGCAGCCGCAGCCCATTGAGCCCGACGATGATCGTCGAGCCTTCATGGCCGGCCACGCCCAGCGGCAGGGGCAGGGTGCCGACGAGATCCCAGACCACCAGCACGGCAATGAAAGTCGCCGCAATCGCCAGGTTGGTCATCACCACGCGGCGGGCGCGCCGCGACAGTGCGATCACCGCGGGGACGGTGCGCAGGTCGTCACCGATGACGACGGCATCCGCGGTCTGCAACGTGAGATCCGAACCAGCGCCGCCCATCGCGATGCCCAGGTGCGCGGCCGCTAGCGCGGGCGCGTCGTTGATACCGTCACCGACCATGACCAGCCGCCCACCATCGGCCTGCAAGTCCCGGACGGCAGCCACCTTCTCGTGCGGCAGCAGGCCGGCACGCACCTCGGCGATACCCACCTGATCGGCCAATTGTCCTGCCGCCGCGGCATTGTCACCGGTGAGCAGGACCGGGGCCCGCCCTGTCAACGCGGTGACGGCGGCGACGGCACCCTGGGCATCGGGACGGAGTTCGTCGGTCAGGCCCAACACCGCGACCGCGCGACCGTCGACCGCCACGACGACCGCCGTACCACCCCGCTGCTCCATCTGGGCTGCCGCGTCGGCGCTGTCCGCCGACGGCGCCGACACGGTGATCGTGTGTCCGTCGATGACGGCCCGTACGCCGCGACCCGGTTCGGCGGCGAAATCGGCGGCTCGCGGCAGGACGAGTCGACGCGCCTTGGCCGCGCGGACGATGGCCGCACCCAGCGGGTGCTCGCTGGGATGCTCGGCGGCCGCGGCCAGTGTCAGCACCTGATCTTGCGTGAAATCACCTGTCAGCAGCCGAATCTCCGCAAGTTCTGGAGTCCCGCGGGTCAACGTCCCGGTCTTGTCGAAAGCCACGCGGGTGGCGGCGCCGAGCTGTTCCATGACCACCGCAGACTTGACGAGCACGCCGTGACGCCCGGCATTCGCGATGGCCGCCAACAGCGGCGGCATCGTGGCCAGCACGACCGCGCACGGGGATGCGACGATCATGAAGGTCATGGCCCGCAGCAGCGCCTCCCGCATAGAGTCGCCCGCGAGCAGCGGGATCACGAACACCGCCAGGGTGACGGCGACCATGCCGATCGAGTAGCGCTGCTCGACCTTCTCGATGAACAGCTGCGTGCGGGCCTTGGTCTGCGACGCTTCTTCCACCAGCGCCGCGATGCGCGCCACGACCGAGTCGGCAGCCCGCCGGTCGACCCGGATCCGCAGTGCCCCGGTGCCGTTCAGCGTGCCCGCGAAGACCTCGTCGCCGACGGCCTTGTCGACCGGCAGCGGTTCGCCGGTGATGGTCGCCTGATCGACCTCACTGGCGCCGTCGATCACCGTGGCGTCCGCGGAGATGCGCTCCCCCGGCCGTACGAGCACCACGTCACCGACCGCCAGCTCAGTGGCCGGCATGACGTGCTCGCCGTCGTGGGACAACCGGGTCGCGGTGTCGGGCGCCAGGTCCAGAAGGCCGCGCACCGAGTCCTCG
Organism: Mycobacterium sp. SMC-18; assembly: GCF_045310895.1. Classification (NCBI taxonomy): domain Bacteria; kingdom Bacillati; phylum Actinomycetota; class Actinomycetes; order Mycobacteriales; family Mycobacteriaceae; genus Mycobacterium; species Mycobacterium sp. SMC-18. Next base: position 8,388 of record NZ_JBJIAL010000049.1, on the reverse strand, counting down.
GTCCGCGCCGTGGCCAGAGCTTCCAGCGCGCCCGACGTCGCGAAGATGACGATCAACAGGGCGCCGTCAGTGACCTGGCCGATCGAGGCGGCGCCGATCGCCGCGACGACCATCAGCAGGTCCACGTCGAGGGTCTTCTCGCGCAGCGCCCGCAGTCCCGCCAGCGCCGGCTCCCAGCCGCCGGTGACGTAGCAGGCCAGGTACAGCGCCCACCACGACCAGCTCGGCCCACCAGCCAGCTGCAGCACCAACCCCGCCAGGAACAATGCCAAAGCCACTGCAGTCCAGCGCATCTCCGACAGGTCGAACCACCCGCGGCGCGACGGAGCCACCGCCGCACCGGACAGCGCCGGCCGGGCGGTCTGGGTCACCGTCGCCATGACGCACCTCGCAAACACATGCAGTCAACGTTATCAGAACAAATGAATACGTCTTCATGTGTGTGCCCTAGTACACTACAACCGTGGGACATGGTGTCGAGGGGCGTGACCGCCCCACCGGGCGGCTCGACGCTGACGCCGCGGCTCAGGTCGCCACGACTCTGCAGGCGCTTGCCACTCCAAGCCGATTGATGATCCTCACCGAGCTACGCCAGGGCGCCCGCTCCGTCACCGACCTCGCCGACACGATCGGCCTCGAGCAGTCCCTCGTTTCCCATCAGCTCCGACTGCTGCGGAATCTCGGACTGGTGACCGGCACCCGGAGCGGCCGCAGCATCGTCTACAGCCTGTACGACAACCACGTCGCGCAACTGCTCGACGAAGCCGTCTATCACAGCGAGCACCTGAGGCTGGGGCTGGCAGACCGCACCAGCGACGCAGGCTGAGTGCCCGGTGGGCTCGCGAACCGTTGCGCCACATCGCAAGGAGGGTCCATGTCCACGACACCCACGAGCACCAATGTCGCGACGTTCGAACGATTCCACTGCAGCTGCAACAGCGGAGACATCGACGACATCGTGAGCACGATCGACGACGTCTTCCTCCCCGACGCCGTGGTCCACTCCCCGCTCGCCGTAGGTTCCGGGCCGGACATCATGAAACGCATCTGGACGCTGCTCCTTCGAGCCTTCCCCGACATTCACGTCATGGTCGACGACATGGTCGTCGACCATGACAAACTCGCCGCGCGCCAGACCGTGACCGGGACGCACCTCGGCGAGTACCGCGGGCTGGCACCGACCGGCAAAACCGTTGTGTACGACGAGATCTTCATCATCCGGTTCACCGAGGGCAAGATCGCCGAAGTCTGGGGCGTCGTCGATACCCTGTCCCAGCTGCAGCAGCTCGGCGCCGTCGGCAGGGTCTAACGCGCGGGGTATGCGTGGATCAGCGCCGTCGTCAGCTTGGGCACGGCGTGCACCAGATGATGCTCGGCGTCGTGGGCGATCTGGTGGGCCTGCGCCAGGCTCAGCTCGGGATCGAGGTCGAGTTCGACGTCGGCATGTAGGCGGTGACCCATCCACCGCATGCGCACGCTGTGCACCGACCGCACCCCCGGCTCGGCCGCCAGCGACTGCTCGGCGGTGTCGACGAGCGCCGGGTCGACGCCATCGAGCAAGCGGCGGAACACATCTCGCACCGCGGTGCGCAGCACGGCCAGGATCGCCACCGTGATGATCAACCCGACGATCGGGTCCGCGAGCGGGTATCCGAGTGCCACTCCACCGGCGCCGAGCAAGACGGCCAATGACGTGAATCCGTCGGTGCGCGCGTGGATACCGTCCGCAACCAACGCCGCCGACCCGATCTGCCGCCCCACCCGGATGCGGTAGATCGCGACCGTTTCGTTGCCGAGAAAGCCGACGAGTCCGGCCAGTGCCACCCACCCGACGTGATCGATGACCTGCGGATGGATCAACCGCTGCACCGCCTCGTAGCCGGCGATGATCGCCGACAGCGTGATCATGCCGACCACGAACAACCCCGCCAGGTCCTCGACCCGGCCGAAGCCATAGGTGTAACGACGGGTTGCGGCCTTGGTGCCCAACGCAAATGCGATCCACAGCGGCACCGCGGTCAGGGCGTCGGAGAAGTTGTGGATCGTGTCGGCCGCCAGGGCCACCGAGCCCGACGCCACCACGATGGCGATCTGCACCACCGTGGTGAGGCCCAGCACCAGCAGGCTGATCTTCACCGCCCGGATGCCGGCCGCGCTCGACTCGAGCGCGCTGTCCAGGCTGTCCGCCGCGTCATGGGAATGCGGAGCGAACAGCCCTTTGACCGCGCCCCAGCCGCCGTGGTCGTGGCCATGACCGTGGTCGTGGTCGTGGTCGTGGTCGTGGTGATGATGGTGGTGGTGGCTACTCATCGCCGACCGCCCCTGCGCACGGCGGTGTCGGCGCCGAGGCTCCGCACGCCGGGGTCCTGACGATGATGCGCCGGCACCCCGGGACCCGCGTGTTCGGCGTTGTGCACGGCGTCGACCACCAACTGCCGCACATGCTCGTTCTCGAGGCTGTAGAAGATCGTCGTCCCGGCCCGCCGCGTCTGGACCAACCGCGCCATCCGCAGCTTCGCCAGATGCTGTGACACCGACGGCGCGGGCTTGCCGACGCGCTCGGCCAATTCATTGACCGACAACTCGCACGCACTCAACGCCCACAACAGTTGGACGCGGGTCGGGTCGGCGAGCATCCGGAACACTTCCACCACCAGACGCACCTGGTCGTCGGCGAGCGGCGCCGGCACCTGGTTATCTGCATTCATACGCAGATAATAGACCGTCGGCCGCCGGTCGACCTCGGGAGCGACGCTCAGCTGCCGCGGTCGACCATGTCGAACACCTTGACCGCATGCGAAAACGGCTGCGGGGTAACGCCTATGGGGCCGAACGGATGGTCCAGGGTGTAGATGACGTACAGCAGCAGCGACAACAGGATGGCGACCGCGCCGACGAGTACCGCGTGCGCGCGGGCGTTCTCCAGCCGCATGAAGCACGTCAGCAGGATCAGCACCGCCCCTCCGAAGATCAGGGCACCCCACAGCAGCGCCGGGATGCGCTGGTGGGAGTTGAGGATGCGCTCGCTGCGATCCGAGGCCAGCACCGTCAGCTCGCTCAGGAACTGCGAATCGATCGGGCTCGCGCTCGGCCCCGAACCATGCGTTCCCACAATGCGATACAGCTCGCTGAGCGCCGCACGGCCGTTGTTGCTGATGTCAGCGAATTCGTCCATGCCCCAGGCGGGTCCCTGAACCGCGGCGGCATACTTGCGCAACTGCTCACGAACCTGCGCCTGCTCCGGTTGCGGCATCGCGACGGTCTGGCGGTACAGCGTCGTCAACGTCGATGCTTCGTTGGCGACGTTCGTCTCGGCACTGAGGAACTGCTGCCAGCCGACGACCACCGTGAACCCCAGGAGCGCCCCGTAGACCAGGCCGACGACGGTGAGGAACGGGGACAGGAACGAGTTCTGTTCCGGGCGCGCATCACGGGCGATGATGCGTCGCGTCACGAACACACAGCCGACCGCCACGCAGACCGCCCCGCCGACGACCAACGCCAGCATGAGCCACGCGCCGAACACCCCGAGATCACCCATAGTGGACCAAGCATGCCAAGCACGCCGAGCTGTTGCCAAGCAATCCCCGCAAACCGCCTAGAGCACAAAACCGCACAACACGACGCAGTTGTCCGACACTTCGGCAACCTGCGGCGGTACCGGAACCGCGGGCTCGACGGCTACCGGCGGGACGTACGGCGTTCGGCCCTCGGGCACCCCCGCGGACGTATCGCTCTGGTTCTGTTTCTGGTTGACCGCGGGCGCATCCGACGCCGGCGCCGGCACAGCCACAGGCTCGGGCGCCGGTGGAGGCGGACTGGGACTCGGCGGCACTTGCACGGCCGGCGACACGGATACGTGAGCCGGCGCGGGCGCCGGCGATGGGCCGGCAGAGCCCAGAGGCATGGTCGCGACCAGAGCCGAAACCAGCACCATCGCCGCGAGCGCCACCGGCGTCAGCCAAACCGGCTTCCTGGCAAGGCGTTTGGGATCAGGCTCGTCCACAGCTGCAGGAACGGCGTCGCGAACCGAGGCCAACGCGGCACCATGCGCGAGCGCCAGGAGCGACTCGGCCTCCGACTCGACCCGAACGTGGTTCGGCACCTCCACGGCGACGGGATGCACGTGCTCGTCCGTGCCGACGAGGACGAGCCGCTGCGGCCGGTGATCGAGTCGGCCGAGGACGTCGGCCAGCCAGCCGGCGGCACCGTCGGCATCCAGTCCCACCGCGACAGCAGCCCGAGGTTCGTCGGTGTCCGCGACGACGGCGCGACCTCGTAGCCCACGTTCCACATCAGGCTCCAACACGCAGACGACGGTGTCGGCGTAGTCGGTCTCGCACACCAGCGCCGAGCCTGCCGATACCAGCGGGATCGGCAGCAGTTCGATATCCAGCTCGGCCGGCAGTCCACTGAATCCGGCGACGTGATCGTCGGCGTCGGCCGTCCAAGTGACGGCAACCGAGCGGGCACGGCGGCCGCGTTTGGCACCCTGCGCGTAGATCCGGCGTACCGCGCCGGCCAGTTGGGACCCGGACGGGCGTCGGCCATCGAAGGAAACCGTCACGCCGTCGACCGCAGCGTCGAAGGCCTGGTCACCTGACGTGAGCGTGATGCCCGCAGTGGTGGCGGTGAGCGCAACACCGATCACAGCATCCATGGGGCCACTCCTCGTCACTCTCCGCGTTTGCCGAATGCCTCGGCAAACAGCGGGCGCTTCACGCCCGCTCCATCAGAGGACGCTTCGGCACCGGACGTACGCCCGGTTTGCCTGCACATCGTCTTTCGGGGTGAATCTTGTTTCCCATAGTGAAAAACACCACATCAGCCGGTTTGCCATGATCTGACTTGACAGCGCCAGGAAGGTCCTCCGTCGGTCTGGCCGCGCCGCTACAGCGGCACCGACCGACGAAGGCACCGATTTGCCAGCGCGGAGTTTGACCGGGCTCGACGTCCTATCGGCAGGGCACGATCGGCTTGCCGGAAAATGGCATGGCAACCGCGCTGCTGGCACGAATTCCGTTCGCGATAAACCGATCTTGAATTATTGGTGCGCGAGTCAGCAAAAGGGCCATCGTTAACCATTGGCAGATGTAGCCTTGGCGAGTCTGTACCGAGGCTCCGTGGTGTCGAGGGAGGATTGCCGATGCGTCGTGCATTTTCGACGATCGCCATGACAGCAGTTGCCATCGTCAGTTCAGTCCTACTCCTGGTATCAGCGACATTCGCCGCGGCAATAGGCAATGCGGCCGTCCATGCGCTGATCGTTCCCGGAACCGGAAACCCAACGCCCGATACAGCTTTCGGCGTCGCGGAGGTGCGCAACTTTGTCACGCCGACCAATCCGGGCTGCAATTATGCGGATACCACCGCCTGCAGCCAAACGCTGATCGATTACCCGGCGTCATTCTGGCCGATCATCATTTTCGGACTGAAGCAACTGCACTCGGACACCTGGAACAAATCGGTACAAACGGGTGTCGACAACCTCGGCGACGAACTCAAAGCCGATTACGCCGCCGACCCGACCGGCCATTTCTATGTCGTGGGCTATTCCCAGGGCGGCACGGTCGGCAGCTATTTCAAGAATCAGAACTACCCGGCCACCGGGTCACAGACGTCAGGCCTCCCGCCCGCCGACCAGGTGACCTTCGTCTACGCGGCCAATCCGCAGCGGCCCAATGGCGGTCTGTTCGTGCGGCCCGGATTCTTCGGCGCATTCAAGATCCCGATCCTGGACGCGACCGTCGGCATCCCAGCCGCGACCGACCGCGGCGTCCGGACCAGCGACATCGTCATCCAGTACGACGGGGTGTCGGATTTCCCGGCGTATCCGATCAACCTGCTGGCGGATTTCAACGCCATCGCCGGATTGCTGTTCATCCACCCGACCTACGTGTTCCCGAACACCGCTCACCCCGACCCCGCGCACCCGTACGGGTACACGGTCGACGAGTTCACCCAGCTGGTCAACGCCGCGCAAACCGCGTCCGACAACAACGCGTGCACCGAGGCGGTGCACTGCCAGAAGTACGGCGACACCACGTATATCACGCTGCCCACCGCCAGCCTGCCGCTGCTGGCGCCGATTCGGTTCATCGGCGAACGGCTCGGTATCTCAGCGGTGACCCGTCCCCTCACCGATCTGATCGAGCCGGCCCTGAAAGTGCTCATCGAGACCGGGTACGACCGCACGTCCTACGGGACGCCGACGCCGTTCCAGGTCGTCATGCCGCTGAATCCGCAGAAGATGCTCACCCTGCTGCCGGACCTGGCGAAAGCGACCGTCCAGGGCATCCACGACGCGATCGGCGACATCACCGGTACGCGGCCGGCCCCGGCACCCACCCAGGACCCGTTCGCCTCCGCGGTGTCGCTGTTCACCGATAGCGGCGGGCTCGCGCCGGCCGCCGCGACCAACCCCCTGGCCGCTGCACAGACATCGCCGACAACCAACAAATCAGCGCCGCCCAGCACGCCCCCGGCCGTGAACCTGGCGACATCGGCGACCACGCCGACGGACCCCGGCACCACCACCCAACAGCCGTCCGGCGGAACCGACGACAAGGCAGCCGACAACCCGTCCGGGAAGCAGGACCAAGACACGACGCATGCCAAGGACAAGCCGGAGAAGAAGAGCAAGAACGAAAAGGCCAAGAGCGACAAGCTCGGCAAGGGCCAGAAGACAGCGCAGGCGAAGCGCGAAAAGGGTTCCGAGAGCGGCAAACTCGGCGACAAGGGCGCTGCCGACACGAAGGCCGCCGACAAGGAAGGCACGCAGAGCCCGGCCGGCACTCCCGCCACTGCCGGTGCGCAGAACTGACTGCCTGCAAGCTCCGGACTGCGTCCGCGCAGAAAATGTCGGCGGGGTCAATCCGCCTGCTACAGTCCGGCTGTGTCCGGTGGTCGATCGACCCGGAAGCCGGGACTGTGGAAAGGAATACGGCAATGGTCTTCACCAAATCGGTCGCCCAGCGGGCGGTCGTAGCTGCCGCAGGAGCCGCCATGGCCGTCATGGCCGTCGCCCTGCCGATGTCGGGTCAGGCGATCGCCGCTCCGACGGCCCCCAACTGCACTCCCGCGGATCTGGCCGGGGTAGCTTCGGGTGTCGCTGCTGCCGCCTCCGCCTACCTGTTCACGCACCCGGACGTCAACGACTTCTACGGCAGCCTGCAGGGCAAGCCGCGCGATGAGGTCGCCAATGAGGTGCGCACCTTCTTCGACGCAAACCCGCAGGCGCACAACGAACTTCGGGCGATCCGTCAGCCCATGACCGATTTCCGTGAGCGCTGCGGCCTGGCGCAGCCCGACCGGCCGCTGCTGGGCGAATGATGTCCGCGCCACGCCCCCGCCGCCGGCTGATCGCCGCCGCATTGGCCGCGGCTGCCGTACCCGGACTGATCGCGATCGTCCCCGCGGGCACCGCCAATGCCGACGTCTGCTTCGGTGCCGGACGGCGCATCACGGTCAGCGGCTGCACCGACTTCGGCGCTGTCGCGCCGTACGCGCCGCCGCCGGCCTACTACGCGCCACTGCCCGAGGACATGCCGCCGCCACCGCCGCCCCCACCGGTTCAGGGCTGCGTCGGCTGGAACGGCCGCTGGGTCAGCGCCAACACCTGCCGCTGAGCGCGGCACCCGCCCCGGACCATGCCGGTCAGTACGCCCCTGCGGCCGCCGGCTGGTCCGCGGCGTCGGTGCGGCCACGCAAGGCCCAGTGCAGGCGCTTGGCCGCGGCCAGCGCGCCGCTGGGCGCGTGCGGCTGGCCGTAGTGAATGAGCAGTGTCACGCGCCGTTGGCCGGAAGCGATCGGCATGTTGGCATGCAGACTCCGATAGCCCCAAAACAGGTACACGTCACCGACATTCATGTCGACAACGGTCGGGCCGTGGCTGCGGCCGAGACTGTCCAGGATCCGCTGCCGGAACGTCGCGCTCTGATGGACGATCTTCTCGAAGATGTTGACCATCACCGAACGGCGGAACGGCCGCTTGTTGAAGTAGCCCACCAACTCTCCGGACCGGCCCGGTTCTGCTTCGGGGATGAACAACGGGACCACCATCGTCACGACGCTGGCGTCGTAGTGGAACCACCAGGCATCGCCGTCGGCGTGTGGCCCGGCAACGATGCGCACCGCCGTACCGTCCAATTCATGAGCACGGTCCGGGAACCGCTGGCGGACGACATTGTCGAGAAATGCGCGAACCGAATCGCTGGCCATGAACGCGTGAATCGATTCCAGGTGCCCGTCCTGCGGCGATAGGACGAAATGGTCTTTCTCGCCGTACTCGGCCAACCAGCGGTCGATTTCAGGCTCTTCATGATTGAGGGTGTAGAACGGTCAGCTGCTGTCGGCCTGTGATTGGGGTGTCTGGTTGGCTGGGTGTGT
>NZ_JBJIAL010000048.1:0-35645 GCF_045310895.1 Mycobacterium sp. SMC-18 | reverse complement strand
ACCGTCAGACGGCGATCAACACACCGAAACGGAGGTCGCCTGAAACACCCCGATCCACAGGTATTGACAATTGCTCCTTTTGGCGGCTGCGCTCACGCGACAGAATTTCCGCATGCTTGGTGAGAAGCCAGCCGTGCCGACGAAAGTGGGCCGCCCGTTCATGACGATCTCGTGCACCGTGTGTTCATCGCCGATCGGCCAAATCAGTTGTGACTCAGCGATATCACATAACACGTTACGACCACGGACAAGCTACGCCTGTGCGGTAAACCGCGTGTTTTCTAATCGTATATTCCGTTACTCGATCGATTCCCGATGAAGTCGCAGTTGGCGGTCAACGCGGCTCCATATGGCCATCATTCCTCGCAATCCCGTTGCGACAGTGGTTCATTCCGATCGAGGCAGTAATTCCGCTTCCACATCGTCCCGGAACTCCTCCCGATACGCCTTCGCCATGATCGGCACCCTTCTACCGAGAACCCCACAATCCTCAGATATCAGGAGTCAACCGAACCCTCAAGACCCCTTAGACACACGATGGTGTGCATCGAGCCCTGCACGGTTCACAGGCCGATGTGTTTGGCGATGATCTCCTTCATGATCTCGGTGGTGCCGCCGCCGATGCCGAGGATGCGCGAATCGCGGTAGTGGCGTTCGACTTCGGTCTCACGGAGGTAGCCCATACCGCCGTGCAACTGGACCGCGGTATCGACAGCGAGGTCGCACGCGGCGACGGCCACATTCTTCGCCATTGACACCATGCGCACATCGGTGTCACCTGCGACGATGCGGTCGACGGCGGCACGGGTGTAGGTGCGCGCCACGTCAACGGCGGTAGCCATGTCGGCGACCTTGTGGCGAACCACCTGACGGGTGGACAATGCCCGCCCGAACGTCTCGCGCTGCTTCACCCACTGCAGGGTGAGGTCGAGGCAGCGCCGCGCCGTGGCGTAACACTGCACGGCGATGAAGGCACGCTCTACTTGAAACTGCTGCATGATCTGGATGAAGCCGCTGTTCTCGGGGCCGACGAGGTTGCATGCGGGGACCCGCACGTCGACGTAGCCCAACTCGGCGGTATCCGAGCACCACCAGCCCATCTTCTTCAGCTTGCTCGAGACGGTGAATCCGGGTGTTCCGCGCTCGACGACGAGCAGCGAGATTCCGCCGGCGCCAGGGCCGCCGGTGCGTACGGCCGTCGTCACGAAATCTGCGCGGACCGCCGATGTGATGAACATCTTCGCCCCGTTGACGACGTAATGATCGCCGTCACGAACTGCGGTCGTGCGGATCCCCGCGACGTCGGAACCGGTGTCGGGTTCGGTCACGCCCAGGCTGCCGATCTTCTCGCCGGCGAGAGTGGGCGCGACGAACCGGCGGACCTGATCCGGATCTCGGTGGGCGGCCATGTGAGGCAACGCGATGTTGTGTGTCAACAGGCTCGCCAGCACCCCCGACGAGCCGCCGGCCTCCATCACGCCCTCGGTGAGAAGGACTAGGTCGCGCAGGTCGCCGCCGACTCCGCCGACTTCTTCGGCGAAGCCGATACCGAGCAGGCCCGCCTTGGCCGCGCTGCGGTGCAATTCGCGTGGTAGCTCTCCGGCCTCCTCCCATTCGCTGACGTAAGGGGCGATCTCCTTGCGCGTGAAGGCCTGCACGAGATCGGTCAGGGCGCGGCGCTCAGGTGTCTCCCACGGGCTGACCACCTCGGTACCCGACTGCTCGTCCAACTGGGTCATCGTGATGCTCCTCCTTGCTCGACCCGAGGCATGTCCTGCCGCGGTTGTCACCCGACGTTAATTGCGGCTAACATTACCGCGTCAGCAGATCGGCGTCGATGATCGCTCGGAGGAATACCGTGGTTCACGTCCTACCCGATCACGTCGATGCAACGGCGCCCGGCTACCTCGAGAACCGCGACGGCCTGAGCGCTCAACTCAACGCCATCGCGGAGCAGCTGGCGCAGGCGAATGCCGGTGGCGGACCGAAGTACGTTGCGCGGCATCGTAAACGGGGCAAGTTGCTCGTCCGAGAACGCATTGAACTCCTGCTCGATCCCGACACGGCGTTCCTCGAACTGTGCCCCTTCGCCGCATGGGGCACCCGGTTCCCCGTCGGAGGCAGTGTGGTGGTCGGCATCGGCATCGTCGAGGGAATCGAGTCGATGATCATCGCTCACGACCCCACCGTGCGCGGAGGCGCATCGAACCCGTACACGTTCCGAAAAGTGTTCCGCGGCATGGCTATCGCGCGGGAGAATCGACTGCCCATCATCAACATCGTCGAGTCCGGCGGTGCCGACCTGCCCACACAGGCGGAGATCTTCGTGCCCGGCGGTCAACTGTTCCACGACCTGACCCAGCACAGCGCAGCAGGGTTGCCGACCGTGGCGTTGGTCTTCGGCAATTCGACCGCTGGCGGTGCCTACATCCCTGGCATGTGCGACTACGTCGTGATGGTGCGCAATCGCTCCAAGGTGTTCCTCGGCGGTCCGCCGTTGGTGAAGATGGCCACCGGAGAGGTCTCCGACGACGAATCGCTCGGCGGCGCCGATATGCACGCCCGCACTTCGGGGTTGGCCGATTTCATGGCAGAGGACGAGCAGGATGCGATCCGCATCGGCCGGCGCATCATGGCGCGGCTCAACTGGCGGAAGTGTGGCACCGGACCCACACTGCCGCCGCACCCGCCGGTGTACGACCCCGACCAGCTGCTCGGCATCGCGTCGGTTGATCCGAAGGTGCCCTTCGACCCCCGCGACGTCATCGCCCGAGTGGTCGACGGATCGGCCTTCGACGAGTTCAAACCGCTGTACGGCACGTCACTGGTCACCGGCTGGGCCTCGATCCACGGGTTTCCGGTCGGGATCCTGGCCAATGCGCGGGGCATCTTGTTCAGTGAGGAGGCCGAGAAGGGCTCCCAGTTCATTCAGCTGGCCAATCAGATCGACACGCCCCTGATCTTCCTGCAGAACACAACCGGATTCATGGTCGGCGCCGAGTACGAGCAGGGAGGCATCATCAAAGACGGCGCGAAGATGATCAACGCCGTGTCGAACAGCGCTGTCCCGCACGTGACCATCACCATGGGTGCGTCTTACGGTGCCGGGAACTACGGCATGTGCGGCCGGTCGTACTCGCCGCGGTTCCTGTTCGCGTGGCCCAACTCGAAGTCGGCGGTCATGGGTCCGGCGCAACTGGCCGGAGTGCTGTCCATCGTTGCGCGCGAGTCCGCCGCCGACCGCGGGCTGCCCTTCGATGAGGACGCCGACGCCCAGATGCGCACCTCGGTCGAGGAACAAATCGAGCGGGAATCCGTCGCCCTGGCCAACAGCGGTCGCCTCTATGACGACGGAATCATCGATCCTCGCGACACGCGGACGGTTCTCGGTTTGTGTCTGTCGGTCATCCACAACGGCGAAGTTCGTGGCCAGCGCGGCTACGGCGTCTTCCGGATGTGATGACGATGCCGAAGATCTCCAAGGTACTGGTGGCCAACCGTGGTGAAATCGCACGGCGAGTGTTCCGCACTTGCCGCGACCTCGGGATCGCCACGGTGGCCGTCTATTCCGACGCCGACGCCGACGCGTGGCATGTCGCCGACGCGGACGAGGCGGTGCGCCTCCCCGGCTCGTCCCCCGCCGAGACCTACCTCGACATGTCACGGATCATCGCCGCGGCCTCGCTCACCGGCGCCGACGCCGTTCACCCCGGTTACGGCTTCCTGTCGGAGAACGCTGCGTTCGCGAGGGCCTGCGCCGCTGCCGACCTGATCTTCGTCGGCCCACCGGCCGAGGCGATCGATGCGATGGGCTCGAAGTTAGCGGCCAAGAAGATGATGTCCGACGCGGGCGTTCCCGTACTCCCCGGTGGCGACACGACGGGGCTGTCTGCCGAACACCTCGAGAAGTTGGCCTCCAACGTCGGCTACCCGGTCCTGGTCAAGGCCAGCGCTGGCGGTGGCGGCCGGGGTATGCGCGTGGTCACCTCGCCGGATGAGCTTGAGGAGGCGGTGGCCTCCGCCTCCCGTGAGGCTGCTGCCGCGTTCTCCGACGGCACCGTCTTCCTCGAGCGATACATCCAGCGCCCGCGACACGTCGAGATCCAGGTCATGGCCGACATGCACGGCAACGTCGTCTCTCTGTTCGAGCGCGAGTGCTCGGTGCAGCGTCGCCACCAGAAAGTCATCGAAGAAGCACCGTCACCGGTCGTCGACGACGCGTTGCGCGCTCGGATGAGCGAGGCCGCCATCGCCGCCGCGCGCGCCGTCGGTTACGTAGGCGCCGGAACGGTCGAGTTCGTCTACGACGTGGGCCGGGACGGCATGGATGGCTCCTTCGCCTTCCTCGAGATGAACACCCGGTTGCAGGTCGAGCACCCCGTCACCGAGCTGATCACAGGTCTTGACCTGGTGCGGGCCCAGCTGCTGGTTGCGATGGGGCGAGCGCTGCCCGACGAGATGCACGACCTGCGAGTTCGCGGTCACGCTATCGAGGCCCGTTTGTGCGCCGAGGATCCGGCCGATGACTACCGGCCCTGCACGGGGACCCTGCGCACCATGGATATTCCAGCGCTTGCCGGCGTGCGGGTCGATTCGGGATTCCGGGCCGGTTCGGTCGTCGGCCACCACTACGACTCGCTGCTCGCCAAGGTCATCGCGTGGGCTCCAACGCGCGAGGAGGCTCTTTCCAGTCTCTCGGCGGCGCTGGCCGGCGCCCGTATTCACGGCATTACCACCAATCGCGACCTGTTGGTGCGGACCCTGCGCCACGACGAATTCGCCGGGCGCGGCACGGACACCGGTTTCCTGCAACGACACGACGTCGCCGAACTCGGCGCGCCCCTTGTCGATTCATACGCTGAGGGTCTGCACGCCATTGCGGCGACCGTGGCCGGCGTGGCCGCTCGGCGTGCCGTCGCGCCCCTGCAAGCGTCACTGCCCGCAGGTTGGCGAAACAACTCCTCTCAACCGCAGACCACCACCTGGCGGACGCAGACCGGGCGCGATATACGCGTCGGCTACACGCTGCATCCGATGGGAACATCGTTGAGTGTCGATGACCAACCGTCGGCCGACGTCGCGGTCGTGGTGGGGAGCACCGAATCCGTCGTGTTGAGCGTGAGCGGCGTTCGACGAACGTTCCACGTGCTCATCGACGGCGATCTCGCCCATGTCGACTCGGTCTTGGGTTATACGGCCTTGAGCGTGGCGCCGCGCTTTGTCGACCCGAGCACTCTGACCCCGCCGGGTTCGCTCACGGCACCGATGCCCGGTTCGGTGATTCGGCTACCAGTCGCCACGGGCGAGACTGTGTCAGCCGGACAAACGCTCGTCGTCCTCGAGGCGATGAAGATGGAGCACAGCATCGCCAGCCCGATCGACGGCTTGTTGAGCGCACTGCCGGTCGAGGTCGGGAAGCAGGTTTCCACCGGCGATGTACTCGCCGTGGTCGAGGCGGTGGACGGCGGCGAGGCGGCCTGCGCCATACAGCCCTAGGTAAAGCCAGCGCGCTGCCGACCGGCCGCGTGCTATCGCACGACGTCAGGAATGTCATGGAATTACACGAGACCGAGGAACGCCAAGACCTGCGCAAGGCGGTCGCCGAGATCGCCAAGGACTTCGGCCACAAGTACTACCTTGAGAAGTCACTGGCAGGCGAGAAGAGCACCGAACTATGGCAGGCCGTAGGCAAGCAGGGCTTCCTCGGCGTGAACCTGTCCGAGGAGTACGGCGGCGGCGGCGGCGGCATCTACGACATGCAGATCGTCGGTGAGGAACTCGCCGCGGCCGGATGCCCGCTGCTGATGACCGTCGTTTCGCCGACCATTTGCGGCACCATCATCCAGGCCTTCGGCAGTGAGGAACTCAAGCAACGATGGCTGCCCAGCATCGCGAGCGGCGAGACGATCATGGCCTTCGCGATCACCGAGCCGGATGCGGGCTCGAACTCGCACAACATCTCCACGACCGCCAAACGCGACGGTGACGACTGGGTCGTGAACGGCACCAAGTACTACATCTCCGGCGTCGACGAGGCCGAGGCCATTCTGGTCGTGACGCGCACGTCCACCAACGACCGTGGTCGCGGCCTTTTGAGCCTGCTCGTCGTGCCCACCGATGCACCTGGATTGACCAAGTCCCTCATCCCGGTGCAGGCCGTCACTCCGGAGAAGCAATTCACCCTATTCTTCGATAACGTTCGTGTGCCAGCCGCCAACCTGATCGGCGCAGAGAACGAAGGGCTGCGCCAGGTCTTCATGGGCTTGAACCCTGAGCGGATCATGGGCGCAGCACTAGGCAACGGCATCGGCCTTTACGCGCTCGACAAAGCCGCCAACTACGCACGTGAGCGGCACGTATGGGGAGCGCCAATTGGCTCGCACCAGGGTGTATCGCACCCGCTCGCCCACGCCAAGATCCAGGTCGAACTGGCGCGCTTGATGACCCAGCGCGCCGCCTCCCTGCACGACGCAGGCGACCCCGGGTCGGGTGAGGCGTCCAACATGGCGAAGTACGCCGCGGCCGAGGCAGGCATCCTGGCGCTCGACCAGGCGATTCAGACCCACGGCGGCAACGGCATGGCCACCGAGTACGGCCTCGCCACGCTCTGGGGCCCGGCCCGACTCATGCGCACCGCCCCCATCAGCCGCGAGATGATCCTCAATTTCGTGGCGCAGCACAGCCTGCGTCTTCCAGCGTCCTACTGAGCCGGCGGAAACGGAAAGAGATCACATGCAACGCGGCATCGGTCATTGGGTCACCCGGCGTTCCTTCCTCAACGCCGGGCGTACCGCGCTGATCAGCAACGGCGAGCACATCACCTACGCCGACTTGGATCGGCGCACCAACCAGCTCGCCGCCGCCTTGATCGCGCTCGGCGTGCGAAAAGGCGACAGGGTCGCAGTGCTGCTGGTCAATTCGGCCGAGTTCATCGAGGTGCTGCTGGGCTGCGCCAAGATCGGCGCTATCACCGTACCGCTCAACGTGCGGCTTGCTGCACCCGAGATCGGGTACATCCTGGCCGACTCCGGGGCCGACGTCCTCATCTTCCACGAGCCGTTGGCCGCACAAGCCACGACAGCCGTCACCGAATCCGGAGCCCGCGTGCGCCATATCGTGCGCGCCGGTGGGGTGCCGGCGACGGGTGAGCTCAGTTACGACGACCTCGTCTCAGGCGGAACGCTCGACGCGATTAACGGCGATGTCGAGGGCCGCGACCCGGCGTTCATCATGTATACGTCGGGGACGACCGGCCGACCCAAGGGCGCGATCCTCACCCACGACAACCTGCTGTGGAACGCGATCAACGTCCTCGGCACCGATATCGGCGTGCGGGGCGACGACGTCACGGCCGCGGTGGCGCCGATGTTCCACATCGGTGGCTTGGGTGTGCACACACTGCCGCTGCTCTACGTCGGCGGCACCAGCGTCATCATGCCCGCCTTCGACCCGCGAGCAACGCTGCAAGCGATGGCCGACCACCAAGTAACGATTCAGTTCATGGTGCCGGCCATGTGGGCCGCGCTCATGAAGGTGCCCGACTTCGACTCCTTCGACCTGTCCGCGCTGCGTTTCGCTATGGGCGGCGGGTCACCCGTTCCCCTGACGGTGATCGATTTCATGCGCGAGCGTGGTGTGCCCTTCACCGAGGGCTTCGGCATGACCGAGACCGCCCCGTTGGTGACCGTCCTGGACGCCGAGAACACCAGCACTCGGGCGGGGTCGATTGGCCGCGTGGCGATGCACGTCGACGCTCGCATCGTCGACGACCACGATCGCGAAGTCGCGATCGACACTGTGGGTGAGTTGATTGTGCGTGGCCCCAACGTGTTTACAGGCTACTGGATGAAGCCCGAGGCGAGCGCTGAGGCGTTCCGCGGAGGCTGGTTCCACACGGGCGACCTCGGACGCATGGACGCCGAGGGATACATCACCCTCGTCGACCGCAAGAAGGACATGATCATCTCCGGCGGCGAGAACGTCTACCCGATCGAGGTCGAGCAGGTTCTGTTCCGCCACCCGGAGGTACTCGACGCCGCTGTGATCGGAGGCGCGGACGCGAAGTGGGGGGAACGCGTCGTCGCGGTCGTCGTCGCCCAACCCGCGGTGGAAGCGCCGAGCGCCCAAGAGATAGTGGACTGGTGTCGTGAGCGGCTGGCACATTTCAAGTGCCCGCGCGACGTGCACTTCGTCGACGAACTGCCACGCAACGCCACCGGCAAGCTGCTCAAGACCGAGCTGCGTACGCAGTTCACAGGCATCGAGGCCGGAGTCGTTCTGCGCTGAGTGGCCTGCGCAGCGCCTCGCGGGTTCGGGGCAGGGTCTCTCAATCGACGTGCTGATGCGAGAATTTGGCAACAACGGCCGAGTTCAGCAGTTGCGTTGTCCTTTTCGAAGACGGTGCGGTGGGTGTCGACGCAGGAAACCCGGGCGTCGATAGGACTATCGTTCTGCGGAGCACTCCACACGTAATGATCGCGACGAACTGATAGGAGGCACGAACGCGTCTGGCTTGCGCCGCAAATTGCTACTTGAGGCCGCCGCCGACCTGTTCGCGTGCCAAGGCTTCCACTCGGTGGGTATTGATGACACCGGCGCCGCGGCTCGGGCGAGCGAGCCAGCGGTATACCGGCACTTCCAGAATAAGCATGCAATCCTGCGCGAACTGTGCGACTCCGCAATGACTGAGCTGTTCGCCGGCGCGCGACACGGCACGACGGCGAAGACCTCGTCGGAGGTCCTGCGCACCTTGGTCGAGCTGCATCCGGCTTTCGGCGCTCGGCACCGTGGCCTGCTGGCCGTCTACGCCCGCGAGCACCGCTCACTATCGCCGCTTGCCACCCGTGCCCTTCGGCGCCGACAGCGCAGCTATGAAGCCATCTGGGTCGATGCGCTGGTACTGGCGCGCGGCGATCTGGACGACACACGCGCACAGAGCCTGGTCGCCGCCGCGCTGTCTTTACTGAACGCGTCCGCGTACATGCCCGCGTCGCTGGACGACGCGACAGTCGAGGCGATGCTGGTCACCGCTGCAGCTGACGCGCTGTTCAGCGCGAGCAATGACCGGTTAGGCTCGGCAGCCGGCTGAGATTGCTCAGGTGTTGAAGCCGCCGCCGCAGATCACCACCTGTCCGCTGATGTAGTCCGACTCGGGAATGCACAGGAGGTAGACGGCACCCGCGCCGTCGTCTGGCGTTCCGGCCCTGCCTAGTGGGATGGCGCGTTCCATGGTGGCGAGAAGGTCGGGGTTGACGCCGACCGCTAGTTCGCGGCCCTGGATGTCGATCGTCCCGTCACCTCCGGCGGGAGTTTCGGTGAGGCGGGTGCGGATGAGTCCGAACGCGACCGCATTGACGGTGACGTTGTAGCGGCCCCACTCCTTCGACATCGCCTTCGTGAGCCCGAGGACGCCGGCCTTTCCCGAGGAGTAGTTCGCCTGACCGGCGTTGCCCCCTGTGCCCGCGATCGAGGAGATGTTGACGACCTTGCGGCAACTCACGTCGCCCGCTTCGCGTTCCTTCTTGACCGCCGCGCTGATCACCGGCTGGGCGGCGCGAAGTATCCGGAACGGTGCTTTCAGGTGCACGTCGAGGATCGCATCCCACTGCTCGTCGCTCATTTTCTGTACCACAGAGTCCCAGGTGTAGCCGGCGTTGTTGACGATGATGTCCACTCCGCCGTACTCATCGACGGCCGTTTGTACGAAGCGTTCGGCGAAACCGTCCTCGGTGACGCTGCCCGCACACACGACCGCGGTGCCACCGGCGGCTTCGATCGCGGCCACCGTCTCGTTCGCCGGCCCGGCGTCGAGGTCGTTCACGACCACCCTGGCACCGTCGCCTGCCAGCTTCTAGGCGATGGCGCGTCCGATGCCACGCCCCGACCCGGAGACGAGCGCGATCTTGCCGTCCAGCTTTCCCATGTTGGGTTCGACCTTTCCGTAGGGGTACCACCGGCGCCGTGCCGGACGTTCAGCGTGCGTCGAGCAGCGATTCGGGGACGTCCGCCTCACGGGACCGCACGTACTCCCCGAACCCCTTGGCTTGCGCATCCGGGCGGGTCGACGACGCGACACCATCGCCGAGCAGGCCGTACACCACCACGTTGAGCGCTCGTAGATTCGGCAGCTCGAAGCGCTCGATGCGAAGGTTCGCCGCTTCCGGCCCGAGTAGCGTGCGAAGGCGCTCGACGCTGAGATACTCCCGTGCCCACGCGTAGCCGGGGTCGTCCCGGGCCCACAGCCCTAGGTTGGCGTTGCCGCCTTTGTCTCCGGATCGTGCGCCGAGAACTCGCCCGAGCGGCGCACGCCGCGTGGGCCCGGTGGGTGCGGGTGTACCAACAGGCGCGGCCGGCTCAGCCGAAGGCGCTACACCGGTGGGCGGGTCGGCGATCGCGTGCCGGTTTCCATCCGCGTCGACGAGTGTTTGGGTCAGGGCCGTGCGTGGCACGAGGGCCGGTCGGTAGATGCCGAACGCGGTCTCCGAGGACGGCGGCGTGGTCGTGTGAAAGCCGGCGAATCCGGCCAGTGCGATCTCCATGATGCCGCCGGAGAACGCCCGGCCCACCTTGCGCGGGTCGGCGTCCTTCACCGTCATACGCAGGTGCGCGCACGCCTGCTCGTTCGTCGGTGCATCGGCGACGTCAAAACGCAACAGCCTCACGTCGACTTCGTCGAAGGCTTCGCGCCCGCCGAGAACGTCGAAAAGCTGCTGTTCAGCGAAGGCCGCCTTCTCCTCGACGTCGAGGCCTGTGAGCACCATGGTCTTAGAGTTGCGGAATCCGCCCGCCTCGTTCAGCGCGACCTTGAGCGTGTCTGGCGGTGGACTGCCTCTGGTGCCGCTGATGCCGACACGGTGCTCACCCTGTTGGTTCAGGCGGATGGTGTCGAAATGGGTCACCACGTCTGGGCCGAGATAGGCGGGTTCGGCGATTTCGTAGAGCAATTGGGCGGTGACCGTCCCCACCGAGACCAGCCCACCGGTATTCGGATGCTTCGTGATCACCGATGAGCCGTCCTCGGCGACCTCCGCGATCGGAAACCCCGGATAGCGGCGGTCAGTGACCTCGTCCAGGAACGCGTAGTTTCCACCCGTCGCCTGCGGGCCGCACTCGATCACGTGCCCGGCGACCACGGCACCCGCGAGTCGATCCCAGTGGTCGGGTGCCCAATTGTGCCACCAGGCGGCGGGACCGACCACCAGCGAGGCGTCTGTGACGCGGCCGGTCACGACGACGTCGGCGCCCGAGCGCAGCGCCTCGGTGATGCCCCAGGCACCGAGGTAGGCATTGGCCGACACCGGTTTCTTCTCGCCGACGGGCGGCGTGATCGCGTCGAGGCTACCGCGCAGGTCGTCGCCCTCGACGTGTGCGATCCGTGCTGTGAGGCCGAGACGTGCGGACAGCTCGCGCAACGCGGCCGCCAGGCCAGCGGGATTCAGTCCGCCCGCGTTCGCGACGACCTTGATGCGACGATCCAGACAGGTGCCCAGCACTTGTTCCATTTGGGTGAGGAAAGTGCGAGCGTATCCGCCGTTCGGATCCTTGGCCTGGGCCTTGGTCAAGATGAGCATGGTCAGCTCGGCCAGGTAATCGCCGCACAGGACGTCGATCGGTCCGCCCTCGACCATCTCGCGGGCCGCGGCGATGCGGTCGCCGTAAAACCCGGAACAGTTGCCGACGCGGATCGGGACGCTCACCGCTGACCCCCTGCGAACTGGCCCGCCACGCGTCCGCCACCAGGGGGCCCCGCGAAGGCCTGGGCGATCGAGAGCCACTGGTCGGCCAGCGGGCCGTCGACGACCAAAGCGGTGTCATCACGGTGGCGGCGTTGGGTCACCAACAGGCAAAAGTCCAGCGCCGGCCCGCTCACGCGGTTGGTGGCGTCGGCTGGCCCCCACGTCCAGACGCTGCCGTCCGGAGCGGTCAGCTCGACGCGTACCGGGTCCGCGGGCAGGTCCAGACCGTTGGCCAGGTAGCTGAACGCGCGCGCACCCACCCCGATGTGGGCTACGTGACGCAGCCGTGCCGTGGCCGCGCGGGTCGCGCCGAGCGCGTCGGCGACGTCCTGGCCGTGCGCCCAGGTCTCCATGAGTCGCGCGGTGAGCGACGAGACCGCGCTCATCGGCGGCCCGAACCACGGCAGGCGGGTCGCCGGGTCAATGTCCGCGAACGCCGCAACGAGGGCTGCACGCGACGTGTCGAACCACGCGAGCAGGTCGGCAGCCGGCATCTGACGGTAGCGCTCGGCGATGACGTCGGGTGAGATACTTCCGTCGGCCATCATCGGCAGGTAGTCGCCGCTGAACCCGTCGGGGTCGGTGGCCGAGCGCACCGCCACGTCGTCGAAGAACGCCAGATGACTGATCTGGTCGCGGATCATCCAGCCCACGGCCGGAGTCGGCGCGTCCCAGCCGCGCGGACCTTCGGTCAGCGGCGCGACCAATCCGCGTAGGGCGGCCGTCTCCGCTTCGATGTCGGTGATAACCGACTGCATGCTCACCGCCATGTCAGCGTCCCTTCCACTGTGGTACGCGCTTCTCGCGGAACGCCGTCGGGCCTTCCTGCGCATCGTCGCTCAGATAGACCGGCTCCCATATCTCGTCTGCCAGGTCGTAGGCGGCGGCGAGGTGATGCTGTGCCGAGAGGTACACGGTGCGCTTGGACGCGAGCACGGACAGCGGTGCGTTCGCGGCGATGCTGAGCGCCAACTGCTGGGTACGCTCACGCAACTGATCGGCCGGCACCACCTCATTGACCAAGCCGACCTGGTGGGCGCGCTCAGCGGTGATCGGGTCGCCAGTCAGCAATATCTGCATGGCGACGCGGGGCGGAACCAGCCACGACAGCGGTGCCGCCCACGGCGACCCGCGACCGACCTTGACCTCGCTGACCGCGAACGTCGCGTGTTCGGCAGCCACCACCAAGTCGCACTGCTGCGCGAGCAGGAAGCCCCCGGCGAACGCGACACCGTTGACCGCCGCGATCGTCGGCTTCGCGACATCGATGTTGCGGCCGAACTGCGGAGCGAAATCCTTCGGCGGCACCTTGAGCGCGTTCTGCGCCATCTCCTTCAAGTCCCCGCCTGCGCAGAACGCCTTCTCACCCGCACCGGTGAGGACGAGCACCTTCGCCGCGTAGTCGTCGTTGAAGCGCCGCACCGCGTCGAACAAACCGGTGCGCACAGCGTTGTTCAGCGCGTTGCGCGCCTCGGGCCGGTTGATCGTCAGCCACGCGACGCTTTCGACGACCTCGTAGCGAATCGGTTGCTCGGCCACCGAGCCTCCGTCCCTCACCGTCGCCTCGCATGTGAGAGGCAGTTCACCCCTGCACCTCGACAAACGGGTCGGCCAGCTCAACGGTGGCTTCACTCGGCACGCACGGACCATCTTCGCTCGAGACGAGCAACTCGAGGTCAACGAGGCGCCGTCCGCCATCGTCGCGTTTGGCCACGACCTTGCCGCTCAGGGTCGCGGTCTGGCCCGGGTAGATCGACCGGACCATCGAGATTTTGCGGCGTCGGATGAGCGCGTCGGGTCCGGCCCATTCGTTGAGGCCCCGGTCGATGAAGCCGTGAAAGAAGAGAGTCGACAGGTAGATCGTGCGCTGGCCCTGACTCCGGGCGTACTCCGGGTTGTGGTGGCCGGGGAACCAGTCCCACGTTGAGGCCGCGTTCATGCAGATGCGCTTGTACGTCACCTCGATGGCAACCGTGGGCAGTGAGTCACCGACGGAGACCTCGTCAAACAGCAGAGCGGGACGCGCGGCCGCTCCCGTATCGCTCGAGTTCACGACGGCTCGCCGTCCGCGTCGGTGTCATATCGGAACAGCACGTTGGTGTTGCGCCCGATGATCTCGCCGTGCTGATCGGAGAACGTACTCACCGTCGTGATGAACACGCCGGTGCCCACCCGCGTCGTCTTCGGTTCGGAGATCGAGGCCACCTCCTCCACGATCGACACGTGATCGCCCACCCGGGGCCGGCGTTCGAACTCCGTCGTCGTCGAGGCGTTGATGATGTGGTGGCCCGGCAGCGGCACGCTGAGCGCCAGCAGCATGTCCGTGCGCGTGAGATGCTCCGGCGCCCACTGCGGCGCGAAGCCAAGGGTCATCAACAGCCCGGGCGGGCAGTCCTCACCCTCCCAGTAGCTGGGATTGGCATCCTCGACGAGCGAACAGTAGTACAACACCATCGAGCGATCGATCGGGAACCACGCGCGTCGCGGTCCCGTGCGATGACCGACCCACGCCCGGCCCTCGTCGACGGTCCCGAATGTCATCCCGAGGCCGGTGACGTCGCTCGTTGGCGCGCTCACCGGGCCACCTGCACGACGGCGCTCCCCTTTATCGCGGGTTCGCCGGTCTGGCGCGTGACGTCGAGTTCGACGTCCGCTAGCTGCTGGCCTTGGGCTTCTCGCACGCCGGTCACCTTGCCGGCGAAGGTAAGCACGTCGCCGGGCCACACCTGCCCGGTGAAACGGATCCGGAACGATCGGATGTTGGCCAGCCCCACCCAGTCGGTCAGCCGCTGGGCCAGCATGCCGCCGTGCAGCAGTCCCATACCGAACACACCGGGCATGCCGGCGGCACGGGCGAACTCCTCGTCGTGGTGGATCGGGTTGAAGTCGCCGCCGGCACCGGCGTAGCGGACGATGTGCGAGCGGGTCAGCGGACCGAACTGTGAGCTCGGCATCTCGTCGCCGATGGCCAACGCCACCGGCGCGGGGGATGTCGTCATTGGGTGGAGCCTCCGGTTTCGATCAAGACGTCGGTCTGGCGCACGACGAGTTCGTGGCGCTGGTTGGTGAAGTCGGTCTCGATCGTCACGATTGTCATGGTGCCGCCGCGCTTGCCCTCGCGGCTGGTCACGTTCGACACCCGGCGCGTCTCAGTGAGCTCGTCGCCGACGAACACCGGCGCGAAATATTCCCAGCCGCACTCACCGTGCAGTACGCGGCGCAGGTCGAGCCCGAAGGCGCCGAACATGTCGTCGTCGACGCGCCAGTGAGCCGAGGAGACGACGAAGGTGGGCGGAGCGGGGATCGCGCTGAAGCCGGCGGCCCGGGCCGCTGCGGCGTCCTGGTAGATCGGGTCGTGGTCGTCGAGGGACAGCGCGAACTCGCGCACTTTGGACCGGTCGACGGGAAATGTGGTGCTCCCGAGTTGCGTCCCGATAAGCGAGGCGTCAGCCACTCTGGTCACCTTTCCCGCCGGCGAAGGCCGGCGCACAATCGCGAATGAGGCTGCCAAGGTTCTCAGCGATCCGTTCGGGTGCGAGCCCGATCGAGGGTGAGTAGAGAATGATGTGGTCCAACACGCCTTCGTAGCGGCGCAACCCGTCGCGCACCTCGGCTGCGGTGCCGGCGACGGCCATCGCGTCGATCATGTCGTCTGTGACGGCGGCGAACATGGCGGGCAGGTCGCGCTGTGCGAACGCCTCGCGGATCGCCGCCCCCTGCCTAGCGAAGCCGCTCACATCAAGCACGTGCTGGTAGCTTTTCACGGACGAGTAGAACGCGATCTGCTGCGCGGCCTCACGACGTGCGATCTGAGCGTCTTCGTGCACCGAGCAGATGACCATGGAGACGATCTCCACGTCGGCGGGGTCGCGCCCGGCCCGTTCCGCGCCGCGTACGACGGCCGGGCGGGCGACCTCCTCGACGTAGGTCGTGGTGAACAGCGGATGACCGGCCAACCCGTCGGCGACGCGCCCGGCTACCTCGCACATCCGCGGACGCACGCCCGCAGTGATGATCGGGATCGCTCGCTTCGGCGGCGGGACTTCTCCCGTGGGAACAAGGTTGAGCCGGTAGAAGCGCCCCTCGTGGTTCACTGGGCCTTCGTGCAGGTTCCAGATCCGTCGGATCAGCGGGACCAGTTCCTCCATGCGCACGGCGGGTGACGAGGTGTCCGCGACACCATGCCAGTCGCTCATCATGCGGCGTGTGCCGTTACCGAGGCCGAGGACAACACGCCCGTCTGAAAGCTCGTCGAGGTCGCGCGCTTCGGTGGCCAGCACCAGTGGACTACGCCCAACGCCGTACAGGATCGACGACCCCAGGCGGCAGTGCCGTGTTCGCGCGGCCATCGCGGCCATCGAGATAGAGCCGGAGCGCGAGTAGAACTCGGATGCCCAGGCGGCGTCGAATCCGGCGCGGTCGGCGGCCACGGCTGTATCGACGAGGGTCGCCAACTCCGCGCCGAGCACGGAGATGCCGTACGTACTCAAGACGCCGCCAACCGGAATCGCACCAGCCCTAGGTCCTCGCTCACGCGCTCGAACACTGCGCGCACTCGCGCGCCGATGACGACGTCGTCGGGTGCCACGCCCTCGAGACTTGCCAACAACTGCGGCCCCTCGTCGAGTCGGACGAGCACGACCACGTACGGCTCGCTCCGCGGAAACGAATCCCACGGACGGCGGTACACCGGCGCGAAACTGATGACCTCGCCGGTGCCCGCAGCAGTCTCCCAGGCCAACTCGGCTTCATAGCAGACCGGACACACCAGCCGCGGGTACAGGAACGGGTGACCGTTCGCGCACCGCTGGAAGACAAGTACCCCGCAGGCCGCCGCGGCGAAATAGCGTCGGTTGACGTCGGTCAGCGGCGGCAATGCCTCCGGATCGTGCAGACCGTCGAGGAAACTCGAAACCGTGGTCATGACGCCCCCTCCATCACCATGCTGACGTGACTGCACAGCATCGAGCCGTAGCTGTGTACGAACGCAGTATCCGCCCCGAGCACCTGACGGCCCTCGGCGCGACCGGACAACTGCCAGTAACCCTCAAGGATCTGCGAAATGCCAGAGGAGGTCCCGGTGTGCCCGAACCGGATCAGACCCCCGTCGGTGTTCACCGGCAGGTCACCGCCCGGATCGGCGCGCCCGTCACGGTAGAAACCGCCCGCCCCGCCGGGTTTCACGAAGCCCGCCTCCTCCAGGATCATCGCTGGGTTGGAGGCGAAGGCATCGTAGAGCAGAGCGATGTCGACGTCGGCCGGCGCCCGTCCGGAGCGCTCGAACGCCATCGGACCCGACCTAGCGGCCCCGGTGCGACCCGGCCGGGCCAACGACGTCAGGAAGCCGTGAGTGTGGCCCTCTCCAAAGCCCAAAACGTGGACGGGCCGGTGCTTGCCCTCGCGTGCTCGACGGGCAGAACCCAGCACCAGCGCTCCACCACCCTCGCAAGGAATCGAACAGTGGTAGAAGTGAAACGGTCCTGCGATCGGCCGGGACGACATCACGTCGTCGACGCTGAGGCGCTCAGCGTCATGAGCGATCGCCGCGGGGTTCAACGCAGCCCAACGGTCTTGCGACACGGTTACCTCGGCGATGTCGGCCTTGCCCTGGCCGGTTTCGTGCATCCACGCCTGCGCGATCAGGCCGTAGAGCGCGGGAACTGATGGCCCGTAGGGCATTTCGAACGCGTGGTCGCACACGAGCGACATGAGTTCGCGTCCGCCGTCGCGTATCGGCGGGAACTTGCCCGCCGATACGACAAGTACCGTTTCAGCCTCGCCTCGGGCAATGACGTTACTCGCCACACGGGTCATGGCGAGATGGGTCCCGCCGCCGAGTTGACAAGTCATCTGGAGCTTCAGATTGTGCAGACCAAGGTAGTCCATAAGGTCCTCGGACAGGAAGATCGAGCCTTCGTTCGTCATCGGCCCAGCGCATACGAGTCCGTCGACCTCATCCGCCGAAACCCCCGCATCGGCAAGCGCCGCCACCGCGGCGCGCACGTGCATTTCGGTGGATGTGTAAGGGACTTTCCTGCCCGGAGTGAGCTCGGCGGCGCCGATGATGGCCGGCTGATCGTAAGACACCCGCACTCCTCTCAACCCCCGCACTCAGCGACGGTCCCAATGTTAACAGTGGTTAGCATAGCGTTCTCAAGTCGTCCAGGTAAACCCTTCTCGCCTCTCGCATGCCCAGCAGCGGATTTTTGCGAAAATTGTTGCGCCCCTTACCTAGGGCTCGATGAGGACTCGGCTCACGCGCGGGTTCAGTATGTCTGAAAACGTGCGCGGCCCGGGTCAGTGGTCAGCCAACTTTCAGATCGACGCGGACAAGTGCGGGGCCCGAAACTGCCGGAAGTGCCGGGTAGTGAGAGATTCCCCAGAATGTGAGCCGTGTTTAGCTGCGCACAGGTGCGGGGAAACGCGATACCCATGCCGATGCTGAACCAGCACATCGCTTCGCGACTGACAGCGAGTCAAGCGCGCTACTACTGCCGCGCACTCAGTTCCGAGCCAGATGAAATCTGGGACATTTCGCGGTCGTCAAAGTAGGTGCCGACACCACGCTCGACTTGGTCGACGCGAGAATCGATTTCAACGGGCAACACGATGGGTTCCTCGTGACCAAAGAGCAATTCTACGAGATCCTTATCTCGCGTCCGGGCTCGCGACCAACCCTACCGTTCCGAGCCGATGCACGACGATCCGAATTTGACCGATCGCTGCGACAACTGAAGGGCGGCTACTTCGACGACTGTACGGCCACAATCTCGAAATCCTCACGCACTCGTACGGCGGCGGCGCAGAAGCCGCCCAGGTGCACTCCTCCTCGTGTCAGTCATCGAAGACATCTGCCGGGACGCCGATAGAAACTAGGCGGTTCGACGCTGAAAATCGAAACGGGAGCGGATGCTCACGCACAGGGCACGGGTGTCCCGGCCGGCGTGGATGGGCCGGGACTCGTCACCACTTTCGACCTTGCTGCGCTGTTGTTTCCGAGGGGCGCCCGCTACTCGGGTGACGAGCACTCAATGGCCATTTCGGGCTGAAACGAGTTCAAGCCGCGACTCACAAGGCGCAGCGCGAACCGAAGTCGATGAGAGCCGCGTTCCCGCCGGGATCGGCGAGCATATGGAAGCCAAACAATTCAAGGGCGTCTGAAATAGCTGGGGGACCGACCGGTCCAGCGTTTCAAAGCGTGTATGAAGTTTGTGGGGTCGGTGTAGCCGAGCTCTGCCGCGATCTCGCTTACCGACACTGATCGGTCGAGGAGTCGCACGATCGCCCGCTCCTGCATGAAGGTCTGACGCAACTCGCGGAAGGTGGTCCCCTCCTCCGAGAGGCGCCGTTTCAAGGTGCTCGTGGACATCGAGAGCTCGCCTGCGGCACGGCTGCTGCTCGCCTGTGCGAGATCCTTCTCCAGAAGCTGTCTTATTTGCTCAGTGAACGACGCATCACGCTGCCGGTCGAGAACGCGCTGCAGGTCGGCGACGGCAATCCGATACGCAACAGGATCCGAGAATCGACAGACCTCGTCAAGCGTGTCCACGGGTACGTGAATAAACGAGGTAGGGGCGCCGAAGAAGAGGCGCCCGGTCGGCGTTTCCTTGTCCGAAACCCAGCCACCCGGGGCTGACTGACTTAGATGCAGTTCAACACTGGGTACAGCACCGGCTAGCATGTTGAGCATCCGCAGCAATGCGAGTCCGCCGTAGGTAACGGCCAGACAATTCAGGCCAACGTCACCTGTGCGGCCCGTGAGCCCGATCGTTAGTCCGCGTTCAGTCGAGTGGAACGACGGGCTCAGGGCAGTCGTTATCACTGGCAGATAGGCCAGCAACTCGACGACCTCGGCTACGGAGCCCGCACTGACCAGGGGAACGCTGAGTGCCCCGAATGACGTCAGTTTGGCATGTTCAGCGAATGCGAAACCCAGACGGGTGCCGTGATCAACGTTGAAATCGGGATATATCTCTTTAAACCATCTTAAGGGGACCTGTGCGTCGGGTCCGACCAACATCGACTCGTTGACGTGCTCTCGAACCATGATGTCACGGAGAGCGTCCACCGCCTCACGCCCGAGCGCGTCGCTGTCGAGCATCTGAAGGAAAGCCAGCGCTGGCATGCCCGCGTCTTCGAGCTCCACAGCCCACCCCCTTGTGAGCTAAATCCACACTTCTCTGACTGCTTCGAACATAGCGATACCGATTGCTCACGGCAACAATTGGAAGGTGGATACGCGAGTAAAGGACGGGCAGTTATGGCAGTCGTAACCTTTGTCTCTCACGATGGTGAGTCGTACGAAGCGACCCTTGTCGAGGGTCAATCGTTAATGCAGATCGCGCTGAACAACGCGGTACCCGGAATCGACGGCGATTGCGGCGGGGAAGCCGCCTGCGGCACGTGCCACGTGATCGTGGACCACGAGTGGTCGGACAAGGTGGGTAGCTCGGGAGCGATCGAAGAAGACATGCTCAGCATGCATCCCGAGCGTCAACCAACTTCGAGACTGTCGTGCCAGATGGTCGTGTCTGAGGCTTGGGACGGTTTGACCGTCGAACTGCCCGAATTCCAACTGTAGACCACGAGAGGGGAGTAAAAGATGAGTATTTCCTCAGCAGTCACCGCGAAAGTCCAGTCCACGCTGCCCGTGAAGATGCAACTGAGGGGCGCTCACGGCTACGACAAGATGCGCCGGTTGATCACCGGGACGAACGGCCAGAAGATGTTCACCGAGACCCCCATCCCGCCGGTCGAGGACGTCGACTTGGCTGATATCGATCTCAGCAACCCGTTCCTCTACCGTCAGGGTCGCTGGCAGTCCTACTTCGAGCGGGTGCGCAACGAGGCTCCGGTCCATTACCAGGCGAAGAGTCCGTTCGGTCCGTTTTGGTCGGTGACCCGGCACGAGGACATCATCGCCGTGGACAAGAACCACGAGGTGTTCTCGGCGGAACCGTTCATCATCATCGGCACTCCGCCCCGCTTCATGGACGTCGCGATGTTCATCGCGATGGACCCGCCGCGCCACGACCGCCAGCGCGCGACCGTTCAGGGAGTTGTGGCGCCGAAGAACCTGCGTGAGATGGAGGGGTTGATCCGCTCACGCGTTCGGGAGGTGTTGGACGACCTGCCGGTGAACGAGCCGTTCGAGTGGGTACAGAACGTCTCCGTCGAGCTGACCGCACGCATGCTGGCGACGCTGTTGGACTTCCCGTACGAGCAGCGCCGCAAGCTGGTGGAGTGGTCGGATCTGGCCGGCTCCATGGAGCAGGCCAACGGTGGTCCGTCCGACAACGACGAGATTTTCCGCGGCATGGTTGATATGGCGCAGGGGCTCGGTGCGCTCTGGCGCGACAAGGCGGCTCGAACGGCCAGCGGGGAAGAGCCCGGATTCGATCTGATCACGATGCTGCAGAGCAACGACGAAACGAAAGATCTCATCGACCGCCCGATGGAGTTTCTGGGCAACCTGCTGCTGCTCATCATCGGGGGCAATGACACCACGCGTAACTCGATGAGTGGCGGGGTGCTGGCCCTCAACGAGTTCCCCGACCAGTTCGAGAAACTGAAGGCGAATCCCGACCTGATCCCCGGAATGGTTCCCGAGATCATCCGGTGGCAGACCCCCTTAGCGTACATGCGGCGCGTCGCGAAGAAGGACACCATGCTGAACGGGCAGTTCATCCGCAAGGGCGACAAGCTGGTGATGTGGTACGCCTCGGGCAATCGGGATGAGCGTGTCTTCGAGCGGCCCGACGAGTTGATCATCGATCGAAGCAACGCCCGCAATCACATCGCCTTCGGGTTCGGCGTGCACCGGTGCATGGGCAACCGGCTCGCCGAGCTTCAGCTGCGGATCCTGTGGGAGGAACTGCTCCCACGCTTCGAGAACATCGAGGTCATCGGCGAGCCTGAGTACGTGCAATCGAATTTCATTCGGGGCATCAGCAAGTTGATGGTCCGCCTCACCCCTAAAGAGAGTGCATGACGCCCGAACGGGCGGTGATCGTCGGAGCCAGCCACGCCGGCGCGCAGCTGGCGGGCAATCTCCGGCGTGACGGTTGGGCCGGCGAGATCGTCCTGATCGGAGATGAGGGGAAACTGCCATATCACCGTCCGCCGTTGTCGAAGACCTACCTGGCCGGTAAGAGCAACCTCGACGAACTCCTGATCCGCAGTGCCGATTTTTACCCCAAGCAGGACATTAAGCTTGTGCACTCGACCGTGGATTCGATCGACCGGGCTGCGGGGCGCGTGTTATTGGATACCGGCGACACGGTGAGCTATACCAAGCTCGCGTTGTGTGTCGGCGCGAGGGCTAGGCAACTGCCGATTCCGGGGGCGAACCTTCGCGGGATTCACTACTTGCGCACCGCGGCTGACGTCGAATCGATCCGAGCAGCTGCTGTACCCGGCCATCGGGTCGTAATCGTGGGGGGCGGCTACATCGGGTTGGAGACAGCGGCCTCGTTGTGTTCGCTGGGCATGCAGGTCACTGTCCTGGAGGCGACGGATCGTGTACTTGAACGGGTCACCGCGCCGGAAGTGTCCGCGTTCTTCACGCGGATCCACCGCGACGCGGGCGTGGACATCAGAACTCAGGCCCTCGTCGAAGCCTTCACCGGCAACGGCAACGTGCGAGAGGTAGTGCTGGCGGACGGCGCATTACTTCCTGCCGATGTGGTGATCGTCGGTATCGGCGTGGTACCCAACACCGAACTCGCTTCAGCCGCAGGATTATCCGTCGACAACGGCATCGCGATCGATGACCAGGCCCGCACCAGCGATCCGGACATCGTGGCCGCCGGCGACTGCACCAGCCACGTGATGGCCCGATACGGTTCACGCATTCGGCTGGAATCGGTGCCGAGCGCCGGCGAGCAGGCCAAGATCGCCGCGGCGACCATCTGCGGGAAGCGCAGCGCCATCGCTGCGCTACCGTGGTTCTGGTCCGACCAGTACGACCTCAAACTCCAGATCGCCGGTCTGAACACCGGATACGACGAAGTCGTACTCAGCGGCGAACCATCGCACCATAGAGAATTCAGTTGCTTTTACTTCCGCGATGGCGAACTCATCGCCGCCGACTGCGTCAATCGACCACGCGATTTCATGCTTGCTAAACAGGCCATCACCAAACGTCTTCCCACCGACCGCGCCGAACTGCTCGCCGGTTCAGCTTGAACCGCCAAACGTCTCGGAACGGGGGTTGATCAGCTCAGCAAGGACGACTCCTCACTGGTGAGGAGTCGTCCAATCCGGGGGCAGTCCCGGTCTCCTTATACGTCACCCGCGAGTGCTCATCGACCGCGTGATTGACGTTGGCGTATTCCACGCCGCTGTGGTTGCGCTGACATGGCGGCCCGGCTTTTTGATCATCGAGACGCACCAGGTCCCGGGCTCGGAGTGCTCACAGCGATATGGTGTGGTTCGGCGCACCACCAAACCTGGTGTTCTGGTCTGGAGCCATCCAGTAGCGGCCAAGCAACGCCTCGACCTTCGAGCGCGACATGCCTAGATGTACGGCGATGTCATGCGGTCCAGCGACGTCTGAAACGCACATTGATGATTCGCGCTGGCCCGTCCGCGAATTGCACGTAGCGCGCTTCTTACAGACGAGAAAGCCTCGCAGGCCAAGTCGTTCGGAGCACAATTCACGTTCGGTGCTGATGTCGGGAGGTTCAGCTTGAGTAAGTGAATCAATGCTAACATCACGGGCGGTGCTTCGACTCCGCAGGCGTCGTGCACGGTCCAGACAACCACCCTTTTCCGCGAAAGGAAGGTCGGCTATGAGTCTGACGGTCGCCGACGGTCGCAGAAGGGGCGATGAACGTCGAGCGCGGATTCTGACGGCAGCCGCGCAGATTATCGCGGACCGCGGATATCATTCCGCATCGATGGCCGATATCGGCGATTCCGCTGGCGTCGTCGGTCCGGCGATTTACCGACACTTCGAAAGCAAGGCAGGCTTGCTGGCGGCGCTATTCGAGCAAGTGATCGACACGCTACTGCAGCGTGCTTCCTCGATCGTCGAACAGAGCCGTGACGACGCCGAGGCACTGACCGCCCTCGTCGCGGACCATG
Source organism: Mycobacterium sp. SMC-18 (assembly GCF_045310895.1). Classification (NCBI taxonomy): domain Bacteria; kingdom Bacillati; phylum Actinomycetota; class Actinomycetes; order Mycobacteriales; family Mycobacteriaceae; genus Mycobacterium; species Mycobacterium sp. SMC-18. The sequence continues at coordinate 11,823 of NZ_JBJIAL010000048.1, read as the reverse complement.
TAGCGCTCGTTTTGGACCAACGCGAACTCGCCATCGTCTACTACCGCGAATTTCATAATCTGGCCGCGCAGCAGCGCAGTCAGTTACGTCGCAAACAGCGTCTATATCTCGAGGAGTGGGTGCACGTCCTCAGTGAGCTCCGCCCCGAACTTGACGAGACAGGATTACGCGCTGTAGTCCACGGCGCAATTGGAGCGATTCAGTCGACGTTGCAATACCGCGAAACCGGTATGGACGCCGAACGCATTTCGGTTCTACTTGCCGATTTGGGACATGCCGTTCTTGGTGTCGCTCGAGTTTAGATGATGAAAACCATTACTGCGTGCCCGAACCGTGACGCTCAATTTTCCCGACCCGCCGGAAGTTCTTGCAACAGCGGCGATCGTCGGCGAAGCAACGAGGGTCTACGTCACCAAATGAGTCTATGTCAGTTGATCGACCACCCGCCGGTATGCTGCGGGTGCGAAAAGCGATGTTGCGCAACATAGTTGATGAGCATGGCCAGACCGGGCAGTGCCAGCTGCACCAGGTGGGCGAGTTGCTTTGCGTGACATCATTGGCTGAACCGTGCGGCCGTGACCTATAGCGGCGTGAGTGGGCGCGGGAACGCCGTGCACCGACTGTCGCATACTCGGCCGTGACCGCACGTTGGGTATAACTGGCGCTAATTCAACTTCAGATTCAATGCACGTCAGAGACAACCTCGCACTGCAAGTGGCCCGGCGCACGGCTCAGATGGTGGCGAAGGAGCACTCGCTTGACGCTGCGCAAGAGCTGACTACTACAAGCCTATTGCCGGCCGTTGATCAGTGAGCAGTCTTCGTCTACAACGGTGGGTTGTCCCGAGCATGGTCGACTGCCAACCAGTCGTCACCGATCGAAGCGAGTGCTCGCACGACATCCGGACGCGAGCCAACACAGGCAACAACAGGCCGACTTATGCCGGCAACGCATGCCAACACAGTGAAAGCTGCGATGAATGACATAAAGGTCCTCCTACGATGAGGCGAGCCGCACGATATCGATTACTGAAATCCGCCGGTCACCGCCGGGAACAGCGATTTCCACATTAACGCGGTGGCTCAACTAGAGCTACGTAGGTTATCGATGAATGCCGAGGAAATGTTTGTCGCCAGTAGACAAAGGTAGCGCCTATCATGGACCCATGGTGGTTCACCCCGCTTCTGACAGGGCGATGCCCGTTCACGTCGCCGAGGTACTCGGTGGCCTGGGGCAGCAATTGCGCGATCTACCGGATCTGATCCAGCGGCTTCTGGCGGCCGAGGTCGCAGAGCTAAGTGGGGACGGTCAACTCGAAGATCTTCTCATCGAGACTGTCGCGGCGAACGTCGAAACCTGGTTTTCGACCCTCCGTTACGACATCCCGATCGCAATTGTGGAACCACCCGCAGCGGCGCTTGAACATGCCCGCAGGATGGCACAGCGTGGAGTACCGGCCAATTCCCTGCTGCGGGCTTATCGACTGGGTCATCAGCAAGGACTGCGATTCGTGATCGACGAGATCAGACGGTCGAATCTGTCACCAGAACTGAAGCTCGATCTCTACGAACACATCACGCGAGTGTCGTTCGGCTACATTGACTGCGTTTCCGAACAGCTACTGAGCACGTATCAAGAAGAGCACACGGTGTGGGAAGAGCATCGTCGCGGAGCTCGCACACAGGTAGTACGCGACGTTCTCGCAGGCATGGACGTCAACATCGCCACGACGTCCGAGATGATCCAGTATCCACTGGACGCCCTGCATACCGCGATCGTCCTGTGGTGGGATCGCCCGCGAGAGGAACACGATGCACAACCGGAGACGACCAAGAGACTCCTGAAACGTGCATCACGTGCGGTGGGGGCCGTGTCCGCCCTGCATCTGTCCGTGGACCGTTTGGTGGGGTGGGCCTGGATTGCGGTGAACGACGAGACTGCGGTGGCCCACCTCCGCAGGTTCATAGAGTCAGAGCAGGACGTGCCCAACGTCGCCGTAGGAACACCGCTCGCCGGTATCGACGGATTTCGGCGATCACATCGCCAGGCGGAACGGGCTCGTCTAGTCGCTATTGCGGCCGAAGGTGCGGAGCACCGCTTCATTAGCGCGGCCGATCCGGGGGTTGCGCTTGGCTCTCTGCTCGTCAATGACATTGATGCGATGAGCATGTTCGTCCGCGATACCCTCGGGCCCCTCGCTTGCAACTCTGTAGCCGACCTAAAACTCCGTGAAACAGCGAAAGTCTTTCTCCGTTCGGGAGCTAGCCTTAAGTCAGCGGGAGAAGAGCTGCACCTGCACAGCAATACGGTCAAGTACCGAGTAGGGCGTGCAGCCCAGCGACGGGGCCGCCCCCTAACCGACGACCGGCTCGATGTCGAGATCGCCTTAGAAATGTGCGAGTTGTTCGGAGCAGCAGTGCTCAACTCGGATGGTCATACCCATTAGCTTGGGAGTCACGCGATTCCCTTGAGGTCATCTGTCTCCAAGCTACAACCGCGTGGAATCACGTTTGTCTGCCCGGCAAACATCAAACATCGCGACGCGGTGGCCGCACCTATGATGTAAATCCCGGTAACGGATGGGCGCCGTTCAACACATGATTCCCCACCTCGGCGATCTTGTACGCCACCGGATCGTGCAGGGTGTGGGTCCTGATGTTGCGCCAGAAGCGATCGAAGCCGTAACGCGGATGCGTCCCCCTGGCTCCGATGACCTCGAAGATCCGGCTGGTGATGTCAAGTGCGGCTTGCGATGCCAGCGCTTTGGCGCCCGCCACCAGAACCATCAGTTCTCCTCGATCCTCCGCCGACAGTTGATCGCCCTTGTTCCACACCGTCTCAAAAACTCGCGCGGCCTCGCGCGCGGCGGCGTCGGCGCCTTGCAATGCGATGCCGAACTCGCCGTAGGTGCGGATAACGTATGGATCCTCAACTGCTTGGGTCACGCCAGCCGGTGTCCACGGCCTTGCCTGAGTGCGGGTGTACTCGGCGGCTGCGTCGAGGGCTCCCCGCGCAATGCCGAGGTACACGTTGACGAAGGCCAGCTGCACCAGGGGGCCGAAGAGACTGCCTCGCTGGAACTGGAAGAAAGCGCTCAGCACGGCGTTCGGACCGCCGAGCACCTCATCGGCGCGCACCTCGACGTCATGGAATTCGGTAGTGCCGCTGTCGGTTCGGCGCATGCCGAGCGCGTCCCAGTCGTCGTTGACGACGACACCCGCTCGATCGGTGGGGATCACCGCCGTGATGATCGCCCCCTGCTGCTGCGAGTCGTCCTGAACGACACCGAACACGAGGAGCAGATCGGAACCCTTTGCACCACTGCTGAAGTGTTTGACGCCGTCGAACCGATACCCACCGTCCGCCACCGGCTTCGCGCGGACCTTCCAATCGAGGACGTGGCTGTTGTTCTCACTCGACGCGTTGCCCGCCCACCGATTGTGTTGTGCCACCTCGCGGTAGGTCGACTCCTTCTGCTCGGTCGAACCCAGTAGTTCGACGAAGGCGATGTCCACGATGTGATAGCCGAACAGGTGACCGAGGGAGCCGTCCACTTTGGCGATCTCGCGGATGACGTCGAAGACCGTCGACCATGACGCTCCCCAGCCACCGAACTCCTGCGGAACGGCGAGGGACAGGAGTCCGCTGTCCCGCAGAGCATTTCGCTCCGCGGTGGCTGAGCCGCCGGCGCGGTCGCGTTCAAGCAGACCGTCGGTCCAGGTGGAGGCGAGGTCCTTGGCGACCGCGACGGGATCGGCGAGCGCCTGTGCACCCTTGTGGTGTGCGTCGGTGGTTAATGTCATCGTCATGCTCCTATCGTGGTCAATCGTTTGATGCTGTCGGCGAGGAAGTCGGGGGCGGACCACTGTTCTAGGTCGGTGGCGCGATCGATGAGCTGACGGTCCAGCAGAAACCGCTGGGTTTGCTCGAGAATCGTGAACGACTCGTCGTCGAGTGCGGGGCCGAGATGCTTGTTGAAGTCCGCACCGAAGCCCCGTCCGATGGCCGACTGTGCAACGCCGAGATTCTCGGCGTGAATGGCCACTACCTCGTCGTGATGATCACGGGCCCACCGTCCCGCGTCGACGGCCGCGTCGACCAGTCGCTGCACCAGATCCGGTCGATCGTCGATCAATCGCGCGCTCACCGTCCACACGCTGGCGTAGATGTTGCGGTCGTCGTCGCTGAGGTCCGAGACGATCCGTGCGCCGCTGAGATCCTCCAGTTCCGCTGCCCACGGCAACCAGCTGAAGAGTGCGTCTACCGTGCCGGACGCCAAGATGGAGGACTGATGCGAAGCGACGGCGGGGAACAGGTCCGCACCCTTGATACTCGACGATGAGTGAAGTTGATCCGGCGGCAGGTCGACCCCCGGTGTTTCGATGGCGACGAGTTCGACGTCGCCGAGTTCGAGGCCACCGCGACTCAGCGTTGCAAGGAGGCCGCGAGCTTCCCATGTGCCGAGAGCGGTCAGGGTCTGGTTCCATGGATCGAGTCGCCGGTAATCACCCAGTTCCCGTCGCAGGATGCGGACCGCCGCTGACGAGACGCCGACGCGTCGGCCGGCAAGCCCGGCAGCATCGGTTACCTGGCTACCCGCGGCCACGTAGAAGCCCTGTCGTCCAACGAATCTGGTGATACCGAGAAGGCGTGTTCGGCCCGGTGCCCGCAGTCCCTCGCTGACCAGCGGTGGGATTTCGCCACCGAAGCGGGTGTACTGCGGGTGGTCGTAGGTGAAGTGCAGATCACCCTGGCTGCCGGTGAGCACTTCGAGTGAGATGCCTTCCCGTGTCAGGCGACCGGATTCCAGAGCGGTCAGGAGCGCGTTCGGCACGGGGCAATTGCTGTACGCGAGAACATCGCGCTCGACGCCCGTCGTCATGCGACCGCCTCCGCGTGGGGTACATCGAGGCCCAAGTGCTCCCGAAGCGTCGTTCCCTCGTAATCGGCGCGGAACACCCCGCGTTCCTGAAGGAGTGGCACCACCTGGTCCACGAACTCGTCGTAACTGCCGGGAAGATGAGCGGCGGAGATGATGAAACCGTCGGCCGCGCCCGCCTCGAAGTGGTCGACCAGCAGGTCGGCGATCTGCTCGGCCGTTCCCGCCCACTGGGGAACGAACCCGACGTTCGTACCGTAGCGGCGGCCGAGCTCGGCGAGCGTCAGATCCGCACCGCCGGCGACAGCGGAGAACATCTGCAACATGGTGGGGACGTGACGGTCGCCCAGATCGCCGACAATATCGGAGTATTTGGTATCCAACGGGTACGCGGACAGGTCGACGCCGCTGTGGCTCGACAGCGTCGACAACCCCACTTCAGGGTGTACCAGCGAGTTCACGTATTCGAGTCGATCGTTGGCGATGGCCTCGGTCTCGCCCAGAATGGGCATCACCGCGGTGAAGACCTTTGTCTGGTCAGGGTCACGTCCGGCTGCGGCGACGTTGGACTTGATGTCCGCATACGTCGCGCGCATGACGTCGACGTTGGGCGAAATGCTGAACACCGCCTCCGCCCAGCGGCCGGCGAAGCGACGTCCACGCGGTGACAAACCGGCTTGCAGAATCACGGGCTCACCTTGCCGGGATCTGGGCACTTGCAGCGGACCGCGCACCGACAGCCACGTGCCCCGGTGGTCGGCGTAACGCACCCGCTTCGGGTCCGCGAACTGGCCGCCCGCCTTGTTCAATAACAGCGCGTCGTCTGACCAGGACGCCCACAGCTTCTTCACCGCCTCCAGGAACTCGTCGGCGCGGTCGTACCGCTGGTCGTGTTCGAGGTGTTCGTCAACACCGAAGTTGCGGGCTTCGGAGTCGTTGAGGGAGGTGACCACGTTCCACGAGACTCGTCCGTCGGAGAGGTTGTCCAGCGTCGCGAACACTCGTGCAACGTGATACGGCGCGTAGTAGGTGGTCGATACGGTCGCCCCGAGTCCGAGCTTGTCGGTCGCGGCGGCCATCGTCGCTACAACGCTGGTCGGCTCCAACGCAATAGCGCCCTGGCCGCCCAGTCCGACGCCGGTTTCAAGATTGTGCCCGTAGCTGTCTTCGATCGCGAGAGCGTCGGGCAGGAACAGCAGATCGAACTTCCCGCGTTCGAGCGTCCTGGCGATCTCCTTGTAGTACCGCCCGCTAAGAAACTCGTTCGTTGCGCCGACGTGCCGCCAGGCGCCGTGAGCGTGGGTGACGTTTCCCGCGGAGAAGAAGCCGGCGAGGTGCATGTGTCTTGGTCGGGACATGTATACGAGCATGCGCGCTGCCGACCACAACGGACAGGGTTAAAAGCGGCGTGATTGCATGGGGGCGGACGGCTATGACCCGGCGTTCTCGGGGTCTATCGGCGCGTGGCACGGACATCCGGCCTCACGACGAAAGACGCTTGCCAACAACAATTCTCAGGACGGATTTGTACGAATCCCCGGGGCGAAATGGAACTTAACGTAGTGGCGCGCCAACCGGGGTCGGGTTTGCTGTTCAACACGTGACACGGTGGCGTCGAATCGCCGGGAGGCTGGGTCAATGCGAGGCGCGTTGCTCCGCAGGCGACCCGCGCACTGAGCACCGCGATCGGCGTAATTGTTTGCATAACAATGCTTTAACGGATCGGCGGAATCGCTGCCTCTGCCCCGATGAACAATCGAGTGCGGCCAACCCGAGCGTGGACTTCTTGCGCGCTTCGATCGATAGCCCACGATCCGTTTGGAAAGAACCTCTTTTATGGAATACACAGATAGAGCTGGCGTTCGTGGTGCGGCGCTCTGTGAGGTTGGCCAACCACAATGGATTTGGGGACTGCGCATCGAACTGACGCTGCACGAGGCCGCCATGAACTTACGGACCTGATCGACGATTCAACCCACGAATCTTGACGAGGACAACAAGATACGCTCCTTCGAGCACAGTAGAGCGACACGGCTCTCGCCGGCGCTGATCCCGCACCTGGGCAACTCGTCAGCGATAAATCATTGTCCGAAGGTGGGGCCGTGGGCGTGGATCTCACGGCCTGCGTTGATCAGATTTACATCATCCCAATCGCGCTGCGAAACAAGTTTCTCTGCGCCTCGTATAGAACGCTTGAGTGGAGATCCAAAAACCCGGCAGGCCACCGTGTCGGGAACGCTGTCATCGGAAAGCTCGAGGAGTAGCGGGTTCATCATTGTGGGTTGACGTCGCGGGACAGGTAACTGACTGCGCAGTGAGTCAACTCGGCTTCTTGATCGCGGAGTTTGATGCGCGTCTGCACCTGGCGAAGCTACGCGGCGCGTGAGTATTTACCCGCTGCGGCTTCACCAGGCCAGTCGTGGCGATCTTCACCGAGCCCGAGACCAAGCCCCTGCATGAAAATCCGTAGCGGCAACGACGTGACCCAATCCCGTGCGGTCAAATGTCAAAATCGGATGAGTCCACGAATATTTCTTCCGGATCGCATGTCATCGTACCCATCGTTAATTTGATCCAATGAGTATTCCTGGGTAATCAACTCATCAAGCTTCAGCTGCCCGGCGGCATAAAGTTCGACCAACTGCGGAATATCGTGGGGCGCGTTTGACGAACCATAGAGCGCACCACGAATTTGCTTCTCGTAGAGCGTGATCTCAAGCAGGGATCCAGTTATCGACGTGTCGTCAGGGTGCCCGATGGCCGTAACCACAACGCGCCCGCGCTTTCCAACCAAAGCGAGCGCCTCGCCCGTGTAGGACACTTCGGCGATGTCCGTGGTGAGAATACATACATCGGCCAATTTGCCGAACGTGACGTCACTAACGACTGACCACGCTTCGTCCATTGAAGCTGCGGTGTGTGTCGCGCCGAAATCCCGGGCCTGCTGCCGCTTAAATTCCACGGGATCGACGGCCACGATCGTGAGCGCTCCAGCGATGCGCGCACCCTGAATCGCATTCATTCCGATACCGCCTGCACCAACGACCACAACAGTGTCGCCGGCGCGCACCTCTCCGGTCCGTACAGCCGAACCATAGCCGGTCGTAACGCCGCAACCGATCAATGCTGCCTTGTCGAGGGGAATTCCACCGTCTATTTTTACCAGTGACGATTTCGGCACCACGGTATACTCGGAAAACGTCCCCAGCAAGCACATTTGTCCGACATCTTCGCCTCGAGCATGGAACCGGTAGGTGCCATCGAGTTGCGGCCCCATCATCAGCGCGGCTCCGAGTTCGCAGAGATTCCCCATACCGCGGGCACAGTAGGAACACCGACCGCACGAGGGCAGGAAAGTCAAGATAACGGAATCGCCTTCGGCGAACTCATCAACGCCCACGCCACACTCAATAACTGTGCCGGCACCTTCGTGGCCACCGACAACCGGCAGCGGGATTGGCAGATCACCGGTTACGAGATGCTCATCAGAATGGCACAGTCCCGTGGCCGCAAGGCGTACAAGTACCTCGCCAGCACCCGGAGGGTCGAGGTCAATCTCTTCGACTTCCCATTTCTGACCCAGACCCCACAATACCGCAGCACGTGTCTTCACGTTGAATATGTCCTTTCGGTGGCAACAATGTTTAGTAAATACATAATTTAGCGTTGAGCACTACCCCAAAGCGAGGTTACTATGCGACCGCGACCACGGGGAATCTCAACGAAGAATACGGTTGAAGCTACGACAGCGCCGATTGACTTGCCACATCAAGCACTTAAAAGATCTTGGCGTTTCTCCGCTTCCAGCATTGCACGGTACTCCGGAAAGAGATTCTTGGCCTGCGGTATTAGTCTCACCAACTTGGCTACAGGGCCTTTGGCCCTGACATTCCCTTTAGCCATGGCCACCGTCAGATTTACCTTGCCCAGCCAAAACCTATTGCCAGTGTCGGCAGTCATAAATAGTTCGACGTTCGGCGTAGCGGCGCTGGCGGCGCCAGTCTCGATCAATTTGTTTGGCATGTCCACGGTTACTATCGCATCAGGATCGGTGTAGTGAATGCGCAATACCACGCCGGACCTAGCAAGCTTTGTCGCAAGCTCTGCGTTTTCTAAACCTCGCCGGAAAATTCCACCCAAGTAGCGGTAGACCTCATCCTCATCACCAAAAACGGACATTGCTTTCCTCCATCTATTGACATATTGACCACATGGTTGTTCCGGGAATCTTCGCGCGACCATATTTGCCGCAGCCTTATCCGCTCGTGATTCGTCGTCCACGAAGCGAATTTCCCGCAGCCCTCAGCGCGGTCGCCAACTCCCATTCGGCACTCGGCAGCTGCGCCGCCAGAGAAGCAGCATCTGCGGCCCTACGGCGGGGGTCGGCCTCCGGGTCATAAGCGATCGACGCCAAGCCCGTCCAAAGTCGGGATGCGGCCGCAGCAGCGTCGGCAGCTTCTTGTGCAGGTTCGAAATCGAGTAGTTCGGCTACTTTTTGACAACCCTGCGCCTGGAGGCTCCGGAACAGGCCGCCTCCCGTTCCAGCCTTTTGAATAAGGGCGCTTAGCGCAAACAACGCCGCTTCGAGGCAATCATCATCGAAAAGGTCCGGCCACCGGTTCAAATCCTCAACGAAAGACGAAATTCCAGCCAGTCCGCTCACCTGCATTTCGGAACTGGAAAGCGACGCAATGGGTGCGCCAATGTAGGCGCCTTCCATGGCTTCAGCGCTACGAAGAAACGCCGAGCACGCAGCTACCCTGAGGTCGGGTGCCGACTCCGGCCACTCGACTATGTAAGTCGTATTGCGGGTCGGGACTGGAAATCCAGTCGAAGCACGGGCGCGCCGTAAATTTGCATACGGAACAGCCTGGACAGTATCGCGATCATTATCTACGACATAAGCGACTTCCTGGGCATCATCATATCCGACGACCACGACGTCGTGCCGACTCATGTTCAGCCGCGCGCGCAGATAAGGCAATTCGGCGATGTCCGTCCAAACCATGACTGGCGTGCCCGCGTCGAGCTGCTCGGTAACCCATTTCCATCCAAGGTCAGCGTCATCGGTCGCGCGAGTCTCAAACTGCGCACCCAATCGGTTCAAGTATTCGTCTTCAAGATCGGCGCTACGCCCAACGAGATAGACCGGCGGTTGAAGTTTCGCTGATCGGATGTAGGAGAAGTCCAATGCGCCGCCAAGCACAAAAACCAATCCTTCATCCGGTACGTGTCCGGCGAAACGAATACCCGCCCACTCAGTCAAGTCACGTAGCGCACCCGAACCACAATGGCCCGCAACTTCATGTCGATAGGGCAGAATCACCGTTGCCATTCGAACTCCTAGATTTGTTTAGAAAAGTCAATGATCGGTCGATCACAGCGATCGAGAGATGATTTCCTTCATAACCTCGTTCGTGCCGGCATAGATTTTTTGCACGCGCTGATCCACCCACAATCTCGAGATGGGGTACTCAGTCATGTAGCCATATCCGCCGTGCAGCTGCATACAGTCATCAAGGACCTTCATAGCCCGTTCCGTGGTCCACCACTTCGCCATAGCGACGGTCTGCACGTCGAGTTGACCCGCAAGGTGCAGGTCGATGCAGTAGTCGAGGAACACTCTTGCGATGCGCGTTTCGGTCGCGGCTTCAGCCAGAATGAACTTGGTGTTCTGGAAGCCAAAGACCGGCCGACCAAACGCCTCGCGCTCACGCGTGTAGTTAAGCGTCTGCTCCAGGGCAAGCTCCATCGCCGCGACTGCACCCACCGCCACGATAAGTCGTTCTTGGGGCAACTGGTTCATGAGCTGAATGAAGCCCTGCCCCTCGGTCTGGCCCAATAGATGCGAGCGCGGAACCCTCACTTCGTCGAAGAACAACTCAGAGGTGTCCTGACCGCGTTGGCCGATCTTGTCGAGAACCTTGCCACGCCGGAACCCCGCCCGGTCAGCTTCGACTACGAAGAGAGATATTCCGGCCGCGCCCTTACTGGAGTCGGTTTTGGCAACGACAATTATCAGATCGGCTTGCTGGCCGTTGGTGATAAAGGTCTTTGAGCCCGAGATGACGTACTCGTCTCCGGCCAGTACAGCTTTGGTTTTGACACTTTGCAAATCCGAGCCGGTACCTGGTTCAGTCATTGCTATAGCTCCAACGAGTTCGCCGGATGCCATCTTAGGCAACCATTCTCGTCGCAGCTCTTCAGTCGCGTACTGCAGGATGTAGTGCGCGACGATTCCGCTGTGCAGCCCAGCGCCCCACGAACTGTCACCGATGCGGGCCTGCTCTTCGAGCACGACCGCTTCGTGTGCGAACGTGCCACCGCCTCCGCCGTATTCCTCAGGTATAGACATGCAGAGCAAGCCCAGCTCACCCGCCCGGTTCCACAGTTCTCGGTCGACGTGGTGCTGGTCGGCAAAGCGCTGCGCATGCGGCGCTAATTCGGCCGACAAGAACTTCGCTGCGAGGTCGCGAAGCTCTACCAATTCGGCATTCATCCATGGGGACATTGAGGTGGACACAATTTCCTTTCAACAACTCGAGTCTGCAAATATTCAGGGGAATCAAACGTACTTAACTTTGTAATGTCCAGACGCATGTTTCGCACGGATTGCTTTTTTGTCATACTTTCCAACACTTGTACGTGGAATGTCAGCAACGAAACACCATCGCTCCGGAATCCACCACTTTGCAACCTTCTGCGAGATAAAGACCTGAAGTTGGTCAATGTTCACCTCAGAGCCTGGGTGAACTACCACAAGAGCCAAGGGCCTCTCCTGCCATTTTTCGTCAGGAACTCCGATGACCGCTGCTTCGTAGATTGAGGGATGACCGATAAGCGCGTTTTCCAGTTCTACCGACGAGATGAACCGTCCCGGGTTTCATGCACCCTCAGGTTTCTGTGATCCGGCCGGTCTACCGGTCACGAGTTGGGAATAGTAG
>NZ_JBJIAL010000047.1:0-36553 GCF_045310895.1 Mycobacterium sp. SMC-18 | reverse complement strand
ACACCCAGCCAACCAGACACCCCAATCACAGGCCGACAGCAGCTGACCGTTCTACACCCTCAATCATGAAGAGCCGAAAAAGCCTTTGGCGCCGGCGGCATACATTGCGGCCAGGAAGGTCTGCGGAGACGACGTGAGTCCGAAGAAGTCCTGAATCGGCGCCAGGGCGCCCGCGATGACCGAGGCCGTCGGGTCCACACCGGTGGTCCCGTCGCCGCCCTTCAGGGTGGTGTAGACGGCCTTCAGGATGGCGGTGTACTTGGCGGCATCCATCGGCTGGAAGAACGTGAAGCTGTTGGGCTCGTTCCAGACTTCGTACGCGGAGATGACGTCGCCGTAGCGGGTGGCCACCTGCTTCACGAAGTCCGCGTAGACGGCTGGATCGGGTGCGCCCGCACCCGGGGTGGTCCCACTCGGCGCCGCCCACAGCGGGGTGTGGCTGATGACCGCCAGCACACCCATGTTGTGGGCGCGCGCGGCGTCCATCACGTTGTTCATCAGCGTCCAGTTGGCGTCATTCGCAAGATCATTCGGACCCGTCATCTTGATCAACGCCCATGGGACGAAGACCCGGATGTTCTGCACCCCGATGGACTGCAGCTGGGTCAGGGTCTTGTCGATCTCCGCCGGCGACAGTCCGTAGAGGCTGGAGTCGGCGATGCCGATGGTCGAATGCGTGTCATCGATCTCGGCGGTGGGTATGACGTCGATCGCGACCGTTCGAGTCGGCGCGGGCGTCACGTGGCTGTAGGTGCAGATGACAGCCAATGGCATCAATACGACAACGACTCTCAGCATGAGAGCACGGACCAGACGGTTCACCGCAGTCCCCTTTCCGCCCTGGTCGTCGCCCCTCGACAACGACGCGTGGCAGTTAATTTACTGCTCCGACAACAATTTATTGAGCGCAAATCCGAAATCTGATCGAAATAGTCCGAGCATGCGAAACAGGCAAATATAGAGATGTCCTAAATACCTCTGGTATGTTCACAAACAGCTAATCAAAATCGGTTTGCAAAATTGTCATGAGCAAGCATTTTTTCCGCATATACGCAGTTCAACAGCTTCAGCCGATGCACCAGAAACACCATTCGACGCAACTGTCGAATATCTGGCAATTTTGATATTGATCGTCGCCGTACATACTTTTCGGTGGCGGCGAAGGGACACCCAGTACCCACGAATGTCCCACTCAGCGAGCCCTCCAAAATGGCCACAGCGACTGGCCATTATGGGTCCCGCAACCAATCCGGAACATCGCGCCGGCGGTACCGCGGCGACCCGCTGTTTCGCCATCAGCGGAGTATCCGCAGCGGAGCACCAAACCCGGTCCCGCGCGTCTACCCTTACTCCATGGCGATCATGGACGACGCTCGCCTCACCGGCGGCGCCGCGACCCCGGCCAGCGCCGATTTGGTCGCTGCCGTGCGCCGTTCGGTCTGCGTGCCGACCGCGACCGTCCGCGAGTGCCTTCGCCCCGACGCCGACATCCTCAGCCCGACCGTCGCCCGCAGTCGCCGAATCCTGACGCGCACCAGCCGCCTCGGCGCGGTGCTCAGCGTCTTCTTCGCCTTGCAGGCGTTGACCACGGGGCCTTACACGATGTGGATCGGCGCCGTGAACCTGGCCGGCGCGGTGCTCTTCCTGCTCGTGCCGACGCTGTACCGGTTCGGTGAACTCGTGGCGCCGGCGGCATTCATACTCATCGCCTACGCCACGGTGACCGTCGTGACCATCAATGTGGGCACCGGCTCGGGAATTCTGCTGTATTTCGCGGTGGCGGGTGCCATCGCACTGCTGATCGTGGGCCTCGAACATGTGGGTTTCGCGGCCGCCGTCGCCGCCGTCGGCATCGTCACCGCGAGCATCCTGGAATTCACCGTCCCGGCGCACACCGGAGCGCAGAGCGAGATGGAAAGCCGGGTGTCGTTCGTCATCACCGCGGTGTCGGCCTGCCTCATCGTGATGGCGACGGTCTGGTCGGTGCTGCGGGAGAACGCCATCGCCCAGCGCGCCATCCAGGCCGAATACCTCAGGTCCGAGACGCTGCTGGCGAACATCCTCCCCGAGTCCATCGCGCAGCGACTCAAAGATCCGGCGCATTCGGTGATCGCCGACAAATTCGACGACGCCTCAATACTTTTCGCCGATATCGCCGGCTACACCCAGCGCGCCAGCGACACCACCCCCGCCGATCTGGTCCAGTTCCTGGACACGCTCTACACCGGGCTCGACGCACTCGTCGACCGGCACGGCTTGGAGAAGGTCAAGACGAGCGGTGACTCCTACATGGTGGTCAGCGGCATACCGCACGGCCGGGCCGATCACCTCGAGGCGCTGGCCTGCCTGGCACTGGACTTCGCCGATTCGGTCCGCGGGCTGACCGATCCCAAGGGGCGCCCCGTCCCGGTCCGCATCGGCATTGCCGCCGGCCCCGTGGTGGCCGGTGTGGTGGGGTCACGCAAGTTCTTCTACGACGTCTGGGGCGACGCGGTGAACGTCGCGTCCCGCATGGAGAGCACCGACGTCGCCGGCCGAATCCAGGTGCCGCACAACGTGTATGAACGTCTGCGCCACGCATACGAATTCGAGGAGCGCGGCGAGATCGACGTCAAGGGCAAAGGGCTGATGCACACCTGGTATCTGGTCGGGCGGCTGTCCGCGGCCGGCCCGTCCCGAGCCGACGGCGCTCAGTCCAGCCCGTGCTCGATGGCATAGCGCGCCGCTTCGACCCGGTTGGCCACCTGCAGCTTGCGGAACGTCGCCTGCACGTGATTCTCGACGGTGCGGTGGCTGAGCGTCAGGCGTTCGGCAATCTGCTTGGCGGTCAAGCCTTTCGCCACGTACCGCAGGATCTCGGTTTCCCGCTCCGTCAGGCCCGCAGCCGGGTCCGCACCCGGCGTCTTGGCCATGCGCCGGTGCTCCCCCAGCACCAGACCGGCCAGCCCCGGGGTGAACACCGCACGCCCCTCACCTGTCGCGCGCACCGCGTCGGCCAGCTCGGCCTTGGAGGCGCTCTTCACCAGATACCCGGTGGCACCGGCCTTCACGGCCTCCAAGACGTCGTCGCGCTCGTCGGAGGCCGACAGCACCAGCACCCGGCTCGCGGGTGAGACCGCCAGCACCTGCGTGGTCGCCTCGACGCCGCTGCCGTCGGACAGCCGCATGTCCATCAGCACCACCTGGGGCTTGACCACCGCGGCCCGCCGGCCCGCGGCGGCCACACCGTCGGCGGTGGCCACCACGGTGAAGCCCGAGTCCTCGAGGTCACGGGCGACGGCGTCCCGCCAGATCGGGTGGTCGTCGACCACCATCACCGTCAACTGTGGCTCAGACATCGCCGGCCGCCCTCGGTACCGTCAGCTCCCACTCGGTGCCGGCTCCCGGCGACGTCGTCAGCTCGGCTTTACCTCCGAGCGATTCCAGCCGTCCCACAATCGATTTCGTCACACCCATATGCCCCTCCGCAGCTGCCTGCGCCAACCGTCCGTCGGCGATCCCCACCCCATCGTCGCGGACGCTCACCACGACCTGCCCGTCCAGGTCCTCGACGAGGACGTAAGCCCGGGCCTCGGGGCCCGCGTGTGCGACCGTGTTGCCCAGCACGTTGGCGACCGCGGCATCGAGTTCGCCCGCCACGGCGGCGTCGAGCAGCACCGGGTCCGGCGGCACGCTCACCGCGACGCGATCACCCGCGCGGGCCCGGAGCATCTCCCCAACGTCGACCAGACCGCCCGGGGCCTCGTCCAGACCGGAACTGACCAGTCGGCGCAGCGCCCGTTCCTGCTCGCCGGCCAGCTGCGCGAGTTCGGCTGTCGCACCACCGATTTCCCGCCCCTTGCGGGCCACCAGCGCCAGCACCTGGATGGCGCCGTCGTGCACCTGCCGGGACAGCCGCTCGCGCTCCGCGGTCGCCGCCGCCAATCGGATGGCCCGCTGCAGCTCCGCGTGCGCACGGCGCGCGGTCTGCGCGGCCATCCCGACGGCGAGCCCCACCGCCAACTCGATGACGAGCGTCGCCTGCCGGCCGAGATTGGGGTCGAAGTAGCCCTTGAGCACCGCGCCGGCAGCCGTCACGAGCAGCCCGATGCCCATTCCGGTCAGTGGCCCCAGCTGGATGGCCGCGGACAGCGTCGCGTTGGTGGCCCACAACGTCGTCGGCCACGACTGGTTGCCGGCGATCCACGCCGGGGACGCCACCAGCTCGGTGGACAACACCAGCAGGATGACGACCAGCACCTCGGTCAGCACCCAGGCCTTCCGGCGGCCGAAACCCTGCAGATAGGCCACCGCGCAGGCCAGGCTCCACGCGATGAGGACCCCGAACAATGCCCATGTGACGGCCGGGTGTCGCAGATCGTCATTGACCGCGAGCTGGAAACCCAAGGCGTACAGGCAGCTGAGCAGCCGGAAGCCCTGTGCCGCCCGCCACAGCGGGGCGGCCGGGTCCGGTTCTGGTTCCGCCTTCGACGCGGGGTGCACAGCCACTACATCACTTTGGACAGAAAGGCCTTCGTGCGTTCATGTTTCGGGTCGGCCATCACCTCACGCGGGGCGCCACGCTCGACCACCACGCCGCCGTCCATGAACACCAGCTGGTCGGCCACCTCGCGGGCGAAGCCCATCTCGTGCGTGACGACGATCATCGTCATGCCCTGTTGGGCAAGCTTTTTCATGACCGCGAGGACGTCTCCGACCAGTTCCGGGTCCAGCGCCGAGGTCGGTTCGTCGAACAGCATCAGCTTGGGCTCCATCGCCAGCGCGCGGGCGATCGCCACGCGCTGCTGCTGGCCGCCGGACAACTGGGCCGGATAGGCATCGGCCTTGCTGGACAACCCCACCTGGTCGAGCAGGTCCCGCGCACGACTCACCGCCGCGTCCCGCTTGACACCCTTGACGTGTACCGGCGCCTCGATGATGTTCTCCAGCGCGGTCCGGTGCGGGAACAGATTGAAGTGCTGGAAGACCATGCCGACATCGCGGCGCTGGCGGGCGGCCTCCTTGGGCGGGAGTTCGTGCAGCTTGCCCCCGCGTTCGCGGTACCCGACCAGCTCCTCATCGACGTACAACCGCCCGGCGCTGACCTGTTCCAGGTGATTGATACACCGCAGGAACGTCGACTTGCCGGAACCGGAGGGACCGACCAGCACGAGGACCTGTCCGCGCTCGACCTCGAGCGAGACGCCCTTGAGCACGTCGAGGGCACCAAAGCTCTTGCACACCTGTTCGGCGCGCACCATGGGCGTCATGCGGGCATACCTCCGTGGTCACCCATCTGCGCCAGGGCAAGGGCCTCGAGCTGTTTGCTCGTCAGCTTGCGCGACGCACCCCGCGAGAAGTAGCGCTCCAGGTAGAACTGGCCGACCATCAGCACGCTGGTGATGACCAGGTACCAGGTGGCTGCAACCAGCAACAGCGGGATGGGCTGGAAGATCACCGCGGAGATGTCCCGCGTGCGGGTGTACAGCTCGAGCGTGTACGGCACGGCCGTGACCAGTGATGTGGTTTTCAGCATGCTGATCAGCTCGTTGCCGGTGGGCGGCACGATGACCCGCATCGCCTGCGGAAGAACGGTGCGGCGCATGGTCATCCACCACGACATACCGAGGGCGACCGACGCCTCGGTCTGTCCCTCCGGGACGGAAATGATTCCGGCACGGATGATTTCGGCCATGTAGGCGGCTTCGTTGAGGCCCAGGCCGATGAAGGCCATCTCGAACGCCAGCGACAGTCCCTGCAGCTGGATGTGGAACAACGACGGCCCGAACGGCACCCCGATCTGAATGTTCTGGTAGATCGACGGGAACAGGCCCCAGAACACCAGCTGCACGTACACGGGAGTACCGCGGAAAATCCACAGATAGCCCCACGCGACCGCACGGAACACCGGGTTCGGTGACAGCCGCATCACGGCCAGGACGACGCCGAGCACCAAGCCGATCGCCATCGCATAGATGGTGAGCTGCACGGTGTTCCACGCCGCCTCGGCCACTCGCACGTCGAGCAGGTATTTGAGGTAGGTGTCCCAGCCATACGCGGGGTTCGTCGCGGCGCCGTAGAGGAACAGCCCGGCGACGACGATGATCGCGACGGCCCCGACCCACCGCCAGGGATGTCGGAGCGGTACCGCGTGGATGGCGGCGGGACCGCTCGGGTCCGCCGCTGACTCAACAGCCGTCACGTCAGCTGGTGGCCCCATTGATGACCGGCTTGTCGATCATTCCGGCCTGCACGCCCCAGTTCGTCGCGATCTGCTTGTACGTGCCGTTGTCGATGAGGTGCTGCAATGCCTGCAGCAGCGATTGCGCCAGCGGCGAACCCTTCTTCACCGGCCATCCGTACGGAGCCGAGTCGAACACCTCGCCGGCCTGCACGAGCTTGCCGCCCGCCTGCTTGATGGCCCACAACGTCACGGGCGAGTCCGCGGACATGGCGTCGGCCTGGCCGACGACGACGGCGTTGGCGGCCTGGTCCTGGTTGTCGAACTTCACGACGTCGATGGGCGGCTTGCCGGCGTCGGTGCACGCCTTCGACTTGGCGGGCAGTTCCTCGGTGTCCTGCACCGTGGTCGACTCGACGGCGACCTTCTTGCCACAGGAGTTGTTGGGGTCGACGTGGTCACCGGCGCGCTGCGCCCACAAGCTGCCGGCCGAGAAGTAGGTGACGAAATCGACCTGCTGCTCACGCTGCTTGCTGTCGGTGAAGGACGACATGCCGACGTTGTAGGTGCCGGCCTGGATCGCCGGGATGATCTTCGAGAAGTCGGACTCTTCCCGGTAGTCGACCGTCAGACCGAGTGTCTGGGCGATGGCGTTCATCAGGTCGACGTCGAAACCGACGACCTTGCCGCTCGGGTCCTTGTACTCGTTGGGTGCATACGGGATGTTGACGCCGACGATCAGCTTGCCGCTGGACTTGATGGCCTCCGGCACCGTGTTGGCGATCGACTCGACCTTGGCCGCGGGCGCCGCCGACGAACTCGACGCGGGCGAGCTGGATTCGGTGTTCTTCGTGCAGCCCGACAGCGCCAACGCGCCACTCGCAGCCACCACCACCGCAATGCGCCACGCTGTGCCCCGACGGGACTGACTCACACCTGACACGTTGCCTCTTCCTTCGTGCTTCACTCTGGCCTGCCCACACCTGTCACGACACACCGCCGGCACGCATCGGTCGGCGTGCCGCGTTGGAGAGCACCTTATCGGCACGATGGTCACCAAGCAGCCCAATCGCCAGTTGTCCACATCTAGAACCACCGAAAAACAGGGTTGTCCGAACTCGGTGCACTCAGCGTCAAATATGTGAGACTGCGTCAATGACCACGCATACTCCGCCAAGTCTGTTGCAGCATCTGTGGAAAACCGAGCTCATCGCGGGCCTGATCTCCGTGGTACTGGGCGCCGCCGTGTTGGCCCAGCCCGGCATCTCCGTTGCGGTGGCGGCGATCTTCTTCGGCGCCTATCTGCTCGTCACCGGTATCGGCCAGGTGGTGTTCGCCTTCAGCCTGCACATCACGGCAGGCGGACGCGTGCTGGCATTCATCAGCGGCGCGGCGTCCCTGGTACTCGCGGTGCTGGCCTTCCGCCATATCGGCGATGCCGTACTGCTGCTGGCGATCTGGATCGGTATCGGCTTCATCTTTCGCGGTGTGGCCACCACCGTGTCGGCGATCAGCGATCCGGGGCTGCCCGCCCGCGGGTGGAACATCTTCCTCGGCGTCATCAGCCTGATCGCCGGATTCGTGGTGCTGGGCTCACCGATCGAGTCCATCGGCACGCTGGCGCTGGTGACGGGCATCTGGCTGGTGGTCACCGGTGTCGCCGAAGTGATCACCGCCTTCGGAATCCGCAAGGGCGCCAAGGCCGTTGACAAGGCCTTCACCGGGGCGACGACCAACGCCTGAGTATGCCGGCATGCGGATTTGTGTGGCCGGGCGCACGTGTGCGCCTGGCCACACAATTCGGTGTGGACCGCCGCCCACATGAACTACTACAGTAAGTCGTAGACCAATCCCTCCGGCTCGGGGAAGGCTCAATGAACGCACTGGACGTATCGAGGTGGCAGTTCGGGATCACCACCGTCTACCACTTCATCCTGGTCCCGCTGACCATCGGCCTCGCGCCGCTGCTCGCCGTCATGCAGACCATCTGGGTGGTGACGGGCAATCCGGCCTGGTACCGGCTGACCAAGTTCTTCGGCAAGCTGTTCCTGATCAACTTCGCTCTCGGCGTGGCCACGGGCATCGTGCAGGAATTCCAGTTCGGGATGAACTGGAGTGAGTACTCACGATTCGTCGGCGACGTCTTCGGCGCACCGCTGGCCCTGGAGGGCCTCGCGGCGTTCTTCTTCGAATCCACCTTCATCGGCCTGTGGATCTTCGGCTGGACCAAGCTGCCCCGCCTGGTGCACCTGGCGTGTATCTGGATCGTCGCATTCGGCGTGAACGCGTCGGCGTTCTTCATCATCTCGGCCAACTCGTTCATGCAGCATCCCGTTGGCGCGCACTACAACCCGGAGACCGGCCGGGCGGAGCTGACGAGCATCTGGGAGCTGCTGACCAACAACACCGGCATCGCGGCGTTCACGCACACGGTCGGCGGCGCCATCCTGACGGCCTCCACCTTCGTCGCCGCCATCAGCGCATGGTGGATGGTGCGTAGTGGCAACACGGAGGAATCGCGCACCATGTTCCGGCCCGCCGCCGTGCTGGGCTGTTGGGTGGCGCTCGTCGCGGCCGCCTCGCTCACGCTCACCGGGGACGCCCAGGGCAAGCTGATGTTCGTCCAACAGCCCATGAAGATGGCGTCGGCAGAATCGTTGTGTCACACCGAAACCGACCCGGATTTCTCGGTGCTGACGATCGGTACGCACAACAACTGTGACAGCGTCATGCACGTCATCGAGGTGCCGTACGTGCTGCCGTTCCTCGCCGAGAGCAAGTTCGAGGGCGTCCGACTCGAGGGCGTGCAGGACCTGCAGAAGGCCTACGAAGCCAAGTACGGTCCCGGTGACTACCGGCCCAACCTGTTCGTGACCTACTGGTCGTTCCGCATGATGATCGGATTGCTCGCGTTCCCAGGGCTTTTCGCGCTCACCACACTGTGGTTGACCCGCAAGGGCCGCATCCCCACGCAACGCTGGCTGAGCCTGTTCGCACTGGTGACGCTGCCCATGCCGTTCCTCGCCAACAGCGCGGGCTGGGTCTTCACCGAGATGGGCCGCCAGCCCTGGGTGGTCGCCACCAACCCGACCGGCGACCCGAACCTGCACCTGACCATCCGGCAGGGCGTGTCGGCACACAGCGCGGGCACGGTCTGGATCTCACTGATCACCTTCACCGCGCTCTATGCGCTGCTCGCCGTCATCTGGTTCTGGCTGATCCGCCGCTACACGCTGGAAGGGCCACTCGAACACGATGCCGAACCGGCGCCGCCCACCCCACCCGGTAGCGACGACGTCGCCCCACTGTCGTTCGCGTACTAGGAGGAGCAGCCATGGCACTTCAGCACCTCTGGTTCATCATCCTGGCCGCGCTGTTCCTGGGCTTCTTCGTCCTGGAGGGGTTCGATTTCGGTGTCGGCATGCTCATGGAGTTCTTCGGCCGCGCCGCCGACGGTGACGAGGGCGACGCCGAGCAGTACCGCCGCGCCGCGCTCAACACCATCGGACCGGTGTGGGACGGCAACGAGGTCTGGATCATCACCGCGGGTGCGGCGATGTTCGCGGCGTTCCCCGGCATGTACGCCACGCTGTTCTCGGGCCTCTATCTGCCGCTACTGGCGATCCTGGTCGGCATGATCGTGCGGGTCTGCGCCATCGAATGGCGCGGCAAGATCGACGACCCGCAGTGGCGCCGGTGGGCCGACATCGGCATCGCCATGGGTTCCTGGCTGCCGGCCGTGTTGTGGGGCGTGGCCTTCGCCTCCATCCTGCGCGGCCTCCCCGTCGACGCCCACCACCAGATACAGCTGTCCTTCGGTGACGTGCTGAACCCGTACTCCCTGCTCGGCGGTATCGCCACGGCCGGCCTCTTCGCCTTCCACGGCGCGGTGTTCGTGACACTCAAAACTGAAGGGGCCGTGCACGATACCGCACGCCGGTTCGCCACCCGCCTGACCGTTCCGGTGACCGTGATCGTCGCCGCGTTCGGCATCTGGACCCAGGTGGCCTACGGCAACGACGTGACCTGGATAGCACTGGGCGTCGCCGTGGTGGCCCAGCTCTCGGCGGTCCTGCTGGTGTGGACGCGCCGCGCCGACGGGTGGGCGTTCACCGCAACGGCCATCGTCGTCGCCGCCGTGGTCGCACTACTGTTCAGCTGCCTGTACCCGAATCTCGTTCCCTCGACGCTTGATCCGGCGTGGAGCCTGACCATCCACAACGCGTCGTCGACGCCGTACACGCTCAAGGTGATGACCTGGGCCGCGCTGCTGCTCACCCCGTTGGTGATCTGCTACCAGGGTTGGACGTACTGGGTTTTCCGGCAACGGATTTCGGCCGCGCACATCCCGGCATCCATCGGGTTGTCCCGAAACGGCGGATCGCACTGACCCGATCGTCGGCCAACCCCCGCATGACCGCCGGTCTGCGCCGGCACCTGGCGGCCACGGTCGGCAGTGGCGTGGTCATCACCGCGGCGGCGCTCGCCGCAGCGGTGCTCACCGCACAGGTCGTGGCCGGGGTCATCACCACCCGGGCCCCGCTGTCGCACTGGATACCCCAGCTGTTCATGCTCGCCGGCCTCTGGTCCCTGCGTGCCGGCGCCCAGTGGTGGCAGGCCAGGCTCAGCCAGCACGGCGCCACAGCCATGATCGCCGACCTCGACGCACAGGTTCTCACCGCCGTCGCCGCGCTGCCGCCGCATCGTCGGCAGGCGGTGCACGACGAGGCCGCGATCCTGCTGACCCGCGGACTCGACGGGCTGCGACCGTACTTCACCCGATATCTGCCGGCCGTCGTGATGTCCGTGCTGCTGACCCCGGCCGCCGTCATCGTGATCGCTTGGTACGACGTGAAATCCGCGCTCGTCGTGCTGATCGCGCTGCCGCTCATCCCACTGTTCATGGTGCTGATCGGTGTCATGACGACCGAGCGGTCGGCGGCCGCGCTGGCCGCCATGGCCACGCTGCAGTCGCGTCTGCTCGACCTGATCGCGGGTATCCCGACGCTGCGGGCCCTGGGCCGCGCCGAGGGCGCCGCGCCGCGCATCACCGAACTGTCCGACGCCCACCGGCATTCGGCCCTGGCCACGTTGCGCATCGCGTTCCTGTCGGCGCTCGTCCTCGAACTGCTGGCGACGCTCGGGGTGGCGCTGGTCGCCGTCGGCGTCGGGCTGCGACTGGTCAGCGGCGGGGTCACCCTGCCGGTCGCGCTGACGGTGCTGCTCCTGGCGCCCGAGGTGTTCTGGCCACTGCGCCGCGTCGGCGTCGAATTCCATGCCGCACAGGACGGCAAGGTCGCGTTCGGGCACGCCTACCGGCTGCTCGAGGACGCCGGGCAACCGGAACCGGGCGGCGCACAGATCGGGGTACGGCCGACCATCGAACTGGAGCACGTGAGCATCGACGGCCGGGACGGGCCGGCGCCGCACGATCTGACGCTGCGGGCCACGCCCGGCTCGGTGACGGTTCTGACCGGCCCCAACGGCAGCGGGAAAAGCACCGCGCTGCAAGCAATTCTGGGGCTGACGACGCCCGATGCCGGCCGCGTGCGGGTCGGCGACGACGAACAGCGCTGCGACGTCGGCGCCCTGGACCGGCAGCACTGGTGGCACCAGATCGGCTGGCTGCCGCAACGGCCCGTCCTCGTCCCGGGGACGGTGCGGGAGAACCTGGAGTTGCTCGGCACCCTCCCCGACCTCGACGGGGCATGCCGCGCATCGGGATTCGACGATGTGCTGGCCACCTTGCCCGCCGGGCTGGACACCGTGCTGGGCCGCGGCGGCTCCGGGCTGTCGCTGGGTCAGCGGCAGCGCCTCGCGCTGGCGCGGGTACTCGGCCGGCCGAGCCCGGTGCTGCTGCTCGACGAACCGACCTCACATCTGAATGCCGAGCTGGAAACCCGGGTCCTCCAGGCGATCCGGGCCCGCGCCTCGGCCGGCGCGACCGTCATCGTCGTCGGCCACCGGGCCGCCGTACTGGCCATCGGTGACGAAATCGTCCGGGCGGGAGGTGCGTCCCGTGTCCACAGTTAGATTCGCGGTCGACCTGCTCCGGCCCCGGCTCCCCCGCCTCGCGCTGGCCGTCCTCCTCGGTTCCGCGGCGCTCGGCAGCGCCCTCGCGCTGGCCGGGGTGTCGGCGTGGCTGATCACCCGGGCCTGGCAGCAGCCGCCGATTCTGGAGTTGACGGTCGCGGTGGTGGCCGTCCGGCTGTTCGGCATCTCCCGTGGCGTGCTGGGCTACTGCGAACGCCTGGCATCGCACGACGTGGCGCTGCGCGCTGCCGGGCGGGCCCGCGCCGAGCTGTACCGGCGGCTGTCCGCTGCCCCGCCGGCGACGGTGCTGCGCCTGAGCAGCGGCGAATTGGTCTCGCGCGCAGGCGCTTCCGTCGACGATCTGGCCGACACCCTCGTGCGCGCCGTGCTACCCGCCGCCGTCGCGACGGTACTGTCGACCGCCGCGGTGATCGTCATCGCCGTCATCTCGCCTGCCGCCGCGCTCGCCCTCGCTGCCGGACTGCTGGTGGCCGGGGTCTGGGCGCCATGGCAGGCGGCCCGCGCCGTGGAAGCCACCGAACGCCTTGCCGCAGCACACCATTCGGACCGCGACGCCGCCGTCATGCTGGCCCTCGACCATGCCGCCGAACTGGCCGTGGCCGGCCGTCTCGGCGGCGTCATCGCGCAGGCCAACGCGGACCACCGCCGCTGGGGCGAGGCCGCCGACCGCGCCGCCCGCCCCGCGGCCCTGGCCGGCGCGGTGCCGATCCTGGCCACCGGCGCCAGCGCCATCGCCGCGATCCTGGCCGCCATCTCGCTCACGTCGACCGTCGCACCCACGACATTGGCGATCCTCATGCTGCTGCCGCTCTCGGCATTCGAGGCAACCGGCGCCCTGCCGGCCGCGGCCGTGCAGCTGACGCGGGCCCGCATCGCCATCGCACGGCTCACCGGCATGCTGGCCGAACACCCCGACGACCGCGCCGCCATCGCCGTCCCGCCACTGGACGTCGCACCCGGCGACCGGATCGCTGTGCTGGGCGCCAGTGGGCGCGGCAAGACCACCCTGCTGCTGTCCACCGCCGACTGCCTCCGCGAAACAGATTCACCGGCAGGGTTTTTCGCCGAGGACGCGCACCTGTTCGACACCACGCTGCGGGACAACCTCCTGGTGGCCCGCGGCGACGCCACCGACGGCGAGCTCACCGCGGCCCTGGCAAAGGTCGGCCTGGGACCCTGGCTCGCGACACTGCCCGACGGGTTGTCCACCCTGCTCTCCGGCGGGGCCGCCGCCGTCTCTGCCGGCCAGCGGCGCCGACTGCTGCTCGCCCGCGCCCTGCTGACCGACTTCCCCGTCGTACTCCTCGACGAACCCACAGAGCATCTCGATGCAGCGGACAGTCACCGCCTGCTCGCCGAACTCCTCACTCCCGGCGCGCTGTTCGGCGCCGACCGGGCCGTGGTGGTGGCCACGCACCATCTGCCTCCGGACCTGCACTGCACGGTGCTGAACCTGGACCTCAGCAAAGACGGGTACCCTGCGCAGTCATGAGCATGTATCCCGGTGGCGGGTATCCCCCGCCGCCACCGCCGCCGTACGCCAACCAGGGATACGGGGCGTACACGTCGGCTCCGCGGAACGGCATGGGAACCGCCGCACTGGTTCTGGGCATCGTGGGACTGCTGACCTCATGGTCGGTGGTCGGTGGACTGCTGTTCGGGCTTGGCGCCGTGGCGTGCGGCGTCCTCGGCCGCGGCCGGGTCAAGCAGGGCCTCGCCGACAACGGCGTGGTCGCCGGCGCGGGCATCGTGCTCGGTGCGCTGGCGACCGTGCTGGCGATCGTGTTCGTCTTCGTCGTGATCGGCTTCTACCGCCAGGTCGGGTTCGGCGACTACACCGACTGCATGACACGCGCCGGGCAGGACCAAAACGCGCAGAACACCTGCGTCCAGGATTTCCGTGGCCGCATCGAGAAGGAGTTCGGTGTCACGGTCGGCTGAGCCGGACGCCGTGACACCCGAAAAGCCTTAGCCCGGAAAGTGTTTGACGATGCCTTCTTGAGTCACCGTCGCCAGCACCTGACCGGCGCGGTCGAAGAAATGACCCGACGCCAGGCCGCGGGAATCGGCCGCCACCGGTGACGTCGTCGAATACAGCACCCACTCGTCGAACTTGATGGGCCGGTGGAACCAGACGGTGTGGTTCATCGTGACCGCGAAAATCCGGTCGTGACCCCACGACAGGCCGTGCGTGGTGATGATCGAGTCCAGCAGCGTCGTGTCCGACGAATAGACCAGGGCCGCCGCGTGCAGCACCGGATCGTCGGGCATGGCGCCCATGGTCTTGAGCCACACGCGGTTGTGGTCGAGCTTGCCGCCCTTGTCCCGCATCACCCAGGCCGGATCGTTGGTGTAACGCCACTCGATGGGCTTGAGCGCCTCGACGAACAGCGGAACGGTCTCCTCGTAGCCCTTCAACAGGTCGTCAATGGTGGGCAGTGACAACGGATCCGGCACCGCCGGAGCCTTGACCGAGTGCTCGAGGCTGCGCCCGCCGGCGAGGTGTGACACCAACGCCGTCGCCAGCAGGGTGTCGCCCTGCATGACGTCGACGCGGCGGTTCGCGAAGCGACGTTCGTCGCGCAGCCGGACCACCTTGAACTCCAGGTCGCGCTCCGGATCGCCACCGGCGATGAAGTGCGTCGAGAGCGTCGTCGGCGGCAGCTTCGGCGGCACCGTGCGGCTGGCGGCGACGAAAGCCTGCGCCATCATCTGGCCGCCGAAGGTCCGGACCGGGTTCCGGCTCGGATGTCCACCGGTGAAGGTGTCGTCGTCGACCTGGGTGACGTCGAGAACCTTGAGCAGTTCCTCGAAATCAGCAGTCGTCACGCGTTACCCCCGGAGTTAGTGGTCTTCCTCCCCGATCCGGTGCACATGGATCAGGTTGGTCGAGCCTACTGTGCCCGGCGGCGCGCCCGCGACGATGACCACCAGGTCACCGCGCTTGTAGCGGTCCAGCTCCAGCAGCGCCTTGTCGACCTCCTGGATCATGCCGTCGGTGCTGTCCATCTGCGGGACGATGAACGTCTCGGTTCCCCAGGTCAGCGCCAGCTGGCTGCGCACCTCCGGCAGGTCGGTGAAGGCCAGCAGCGGCAGCGGGGTGTGCAGGCGGGACAAGCGGCGCACGGTGTCACCGGACTGGGTGAACGCGACCAGCGCCTTGGCGTCCAGCCGCTCCCCGATGTCGCGGGCCGCGTAGGAGATGACACCCCGCTTGGTGCGCGGCACGTGGGTCAACGGAGGAGCGTCCGTGGAATTCGCCTCGACAGCCTTGACGATGCGCGCCATGGTCCGCACGGCCTCGAGCGCGTACTTGCCGACCGACGTCTCGCCGGAGAGCATCACGGCGTCGGCGCCGTCGAGAATCGCGTTGGCGACGTCCGAGGCCTCGGCGCGGGTGGGCCGGGAATTCTCGATCATCGACTCCAGCATCTGGGTGGCCACGATGACCGGCTTGGCGTTCTCCCTGGCCATCTGGATGGCGCGCTTCTGCACCAGCGGCACTTCTTCGAGCGGCAGCTCGACGCCCAGGTCACCGCGCGCGACCATGATCGCGTCGAAGGCCAGCACGATGGCCTCGAGGTTGTCGACGGCCTCGGGCTTCTCCAACTTGGCGATCACCGGCACCCGGCGGCCGACGCGGTCCATCACCTCGTGAACCAGTTCGATGTCGGCGGGCGACCGCACGAACGACAGCGCGATCAGGTCGACCCCGAGGCGCAGCGCGAACTCCAGGTCTTCGACGTCCTTCTCCGACAGCGCGGGGGCCGTGACGTTCATGCCGGGCAGCGACATGCCCTTGTTGTTGCTGACCGGGCCGCCCTCGGTGACCTTGCAGACCACGTCGTTGCCGTCGATCTCCTCGACCACCAGGCCGACGTTGCCGTCGTCGACGAGCACCCGGTCGCCGGGCTTGGCGTCTTCGGCCAGCCGCTTGTACGTGGTCGACACCCGGTCGTGGGTGCCCGCGCAGTCGTCGACCGTGATCCGCACCGTTTCGTCGGTGGCCCAGAACGTCGGCCCGTCGGCGAACCGGCCCAGCCGGATCTTGGGACCCTGCAGGTCGGCGAGAATGCCGACTGCGCGGCCGGCGGCGTCGGAGGCCGCTCGCACGCGCTTGTATGCCGCCTCATGATCGGCGTGCGCACCATGGCTGAAGTTCAGCCGCGCCACATCCATGCCAGCTTCCACCAGCGCCATGACGGTGGCGTCGGTGGACGTAGCCGGGCCGAGGGTACAGACGATTTTTCCGCGCCTATTCACGGTGCATGAGCATAGTGGATCGATTCAGATAACGACCCCCCGGGAGCGCCGTCGGCGCCTCAACATCTGCCGAACAGCGAGTTGCTGCGGGGTGTCCGCAGCTCAGCGGCGGCTAGGGCGGGGTGAACGTCGGCACCAGCGGGAAGCCCGGCAGATTACGGACCACCGTCCACACCAGCATCGCCACCAGCGCGGTCACGAGCGGCGGCGCCACCGACAGCCGGCGCCGCCAGCACACCACGAGCCAGACGGTCAGCAGCGGCAATCCCACGAGCGCGAAAACGTTGTCGACCACAGCGGCCGAAAAGTCACCGTGCAACACGTCGTGCGTCATGCGCAGCCCGCCGCACAGCGGACAGTTCCAGCCGGTGAGGGCCTTGAAGGGGCAGGGCGGAAACCCGAATCCCGGGCGGTGTGGGTCAGCGACGCCGATGTACGTCAGGGCGGCGACCGCCGCGGCTCCGGTGCCCGCCACGCCCGCCACCTGCGCGACCCTGCCGGCTGACGTCATGGGTCCATGATGCCCGGAGGCCGCGTCGATCGAGGATTTACGTCGTTCGGCTGATGTCCGGAAGTTCGAGAAACTCTGATGGCGCACGAACGTCGGTGACCCCTCGACACCGACGTCCGCCGCGCGAACCAGCGACAATATTGCCGTATTGTAACGGTTCGGGCAAACGTAGGCGAGAGTTATCGGCGGTTATTGGCGCAACTGGCCGTGCCGGATCAGCTCGTTGACGGACTCTTCCCACCTGGCCAACTCCGGGTCCGAGGTGAACGACGCGGGCAGGTGCCGGTCGAGATGCCGGCGCAAGATGATCGAGCCCAGCGTCAGGACCAACGGATTCAGCCCGGCCCAGACCACGTCGAGGCCCTCGGCGGCGTCCCCGGCGTCGACCATGCGCTGCCACCGGTCGATGCCGATCCGGGCCATCGCGTCGAATATCGCCATCCCGCTTGGGGTTTCAGAAGCCACCGCCCGGCCCAGATAGTCCATGACCACCAGGTGGTCGGTGAGCAGGCCGTGCACCGCCCGACCGATCGCGGCCACCGAATCGGGCCCCGGGCTTTCCAGCGCGGCGAACATGGTCGAGCTGATGAGTTTCATCGCCACGTCGTCGACGGCCTTGATCAAACCGTCCTTGGTGCCGAAATGGTGCTGCACCAACCCCACCGACACGCCCGCGGTATCGGCCACCATCTGCAACGTCGCATCGGACGTGCCCCGCTGCGCAAACACCGTCAACGCCGCATTGAGGATGCGGTCCTGCCGAGACTGCTGCAACTGCGCTCCGTCGGCTATGTCATCCACAGGAGACATCCAACCACCGCACAACCGATAACGACCGGTGACTGAGGAACATACCGTTCGCATGAAAGTGCAGCTTGTACGCACTTTTACCTTGGCGCGATTGTGAGGTCGCGAGGACTGTGCGCCTACGGTGTGGGTTTTGCGCCGTCAGTTCAGGGTCAACGACGAGGGGCCGCCCAGCCGCGTTGACTCTGTGCCCACGGCGTTCGCCACTCGCACTTTTGCGCCCTCAGTTCAGCGTCAACGGCGAGGGCTACCGAGTGTGCACGCAGTGAGTGCTCAGCTCGAGATCTGTGATCTGGATCCACATTCGCGGCCTCGCGAAGCCGGGCTCAGCCCTGACGGCGCCACCAACGACGACGCGGAGCGGGCGGTTCCCACACGGGAACGCCAACGGGCTCAACCTTTTCGGTGGCTTGGACCTTCGGCGCAGCTTCTTCGGCCGGCTCAGCATCGGCGTCGGCTTCATCGGCAGTTTCGTCGGTGCTGTCGGCGTCTTTGGCTTCGTCAGCGTCTTCAGCCTCGTCAGCGTCTTCAGCCTCGGAATCCGCTGCTTCCTCGGACTCCTCCGCAGCATCCTCCACGTCAGCGTTGTCGTCGCCGTCGGCGACCTCGGTCTCCGCGGCGGCTTCCACAGCCTCGGAATCCGTTGCTTCTTCGAGCTCTTCGGCAGCATCCTCGACATCAGCACTGTCATCACCGTCGACGACATCAGTCTCCGCGGCCGCTTCCACAGCCTCGGAATCCGCTGCCTCGTCGGATTCCTCGACGTCTTCGGCTACCTCGACGTCTTCGGCTACCTCAGCGTCTCCGGCTACCTCAGCGTCTCCGGCTACGTCAGCGTCCTCGACATCAGCGCTGTCGTCGCCGTCGGCGACCTCCGTCTCGGCGGTCGCCTCGTCAGGCGCCTCGTCGGCTTCCGTCGTCCCCTCGGACTCCTCGGCCACCTCGACTGCTTCGGCCTCATCAGCGTCCAGTTCCTCGGCCTCGGCGTCG
The DNA here is from genome assembly GCF_045310895.1 of Mycobacterium sp. SMC-18. Lineage (NCBI taxonomy): Bacteria > Bacillati > Actinomycetota > Actinomycetes > Mycobacteriales > Mycobacteriaceae > Mycobacterium > Mycobacterium sp. SMC-18. The sequence continues at coordinate 17,768 of NZ_JBJIAL010000047.1, read as the reverse complement.
GACTCGTCTTCTTCCTCGACCTCGTCGGAATCGACTGGCTCGTCGGCGGATTCGTCGACGGATTCCTCGACAGCCGCCTCGGCGTCGACCGCATCTTCGTCGACCGTGTCCTCAGCGTCGACGGCCTGCTCCGCGAGCGCCACGGTCTCGTCGGGTTGCGTCTCGACGACGTCGGCCTCGTCGGCAACGTCGGCATCCTCGCCCGACGCGGCGTCGACCGCAGCACCGGCGGCCACAGCCGCCGGCACGGCCAACAGCGCGCCCTCGGCGTCGACGTCGGCCTCGTCCTCCGCTTCTTCGGCCTGCCGGCCACCGAGCGTCGACGGATCCTCACGGCCCCGCGGCGCCACCATCATGTAGACGACGGCACCGATGAACACGAACGTCGAAGTGAACGAGTTGACGCGGATGCCGGCGATCAGCGTCGCGGTGTCGCTGCGCATCAACTCGACGCCGAAGCGGCCGACGCAGTAGGCGGCGACGTACAGCGCGAACAGCCGGCCGTGGCCCAGCTTGAAGCGGCGGTCCGCCCACAGCAGGATGAAGAAAACCAGGAGGTTCCACAGCAATTCGTAGAGGAACGTCGGGTGCACGACCTCGTAGACCTGCCCGGTCGAGACGCCGTTGAGCAGATGCGGGTTCACCACGCCGGAACCGTCGCTGCGCTGGAAGATCTGCAGGCCCCACGGCAAATCCGTCGGGCGACCGTACAGCTCCTGGTTGAAGTAGTTGCCAAGCCGGCCGATGGCCTGCGCCAGGATGATGCCGGGAGCGATGGCATCACCGAAGGCGGGCAACGGAATTCCGTGCCGGCGGCACCCGATCCAGGCACCGACGCCACCGAGCGCAACCGCGCCCCAGATACCGAGCCCGCCGTCCCAGATGCGGACCGCGCCCGCGAAACCGGCGCCGCCCTCGGCGAAGTAGGTGCGCCAGTCTGTCATCAGGTGGTACAGGCGACCACCGATGAGGCCGAAGGGCACCGCCCACAGCGCGATGTCGTAGATGACGCCCGGTTCACCACCGCGCGCGACCCACCGGCGATCACCGATGATCAGCGCGGCGATGATGCCGGTGATGATGCAGAGCGCGTAGGCCCGGATCGGTACTGGCCCCAAGTGCCAGACGCCCTGGGCCGGACTCGGGATGTATGCCAGCAACGATGTGGTCACGCGGAAACTTTCTGTCGTACTCCGTGGGCCAGTTCTTCGGACAAGGCGCGGACCGCCGGGAGGCCGCCGTCACCCAGCGCCGACACGAGCGCCGAGCCGACGATGACGCCGTCGGCGTACGCCGCGATCTCGGCCGCCTGTTCGCGCGACCGCACCCCGAGGCCGACACCGACAGGGATGTCCGAGACGGCACGCACGCGGGACACCAATTCCGGCGCCATGTTCGACACCGCGTCGCGCGCACCGGTCACGCCCATGGTCGAGGCGGCGTAGACGAAGCCGCGCGAGGCCTGCACCGTATTGGCCAGCCGCTCCGGGGTGGACGACGGGGCCACCAGGAAGATGCGGTCGAGGTTGTGGGCGTCGGAGACGCCGAACCACTCGTCGGCCTCATCGGGGATGAGGTCGGGTGTGATGAGCCCGAGCCCGCCGGCCGACGCCAGGTCCCGCGCGAAAGCATCGACGCCCCAGCGCAGCACGGGATTCCAGTAGGTCATGACGACGGCGTGCCCACCGGCATTGCTGATGGCCTCGACGGCCTTGAGCGCGTCGCGGACCCGCACCCCGTTCTGCAGAGCGGTGTTGGTGGCGGCGGCGATGACCGGGCCGTCCATGCCCGGATCGGAGTACGCGACGCCGACTTCGATGATGTCGCAACCGGATTCGGTCATCGCGACCATCGCGTCGATCGACGTCTGCACATCCGGGTAGCCGGTCGGCAGGTACCCGATCAGCGCCGAACGCCCTTCGGCCCGGCACGATTCGAACAATCCAGCCAGTCGGCTCATGACGCTTCCCCAGTCTCACCGTCCAGTAGACCGAACCACTTCGCGGCGGTCTCGACGTCCTTGTCGCCGCGGCCGGACAGGTTCACCACGATCACCGCACCCGGGCCCAGTTCGCCACCCAGCTTCAACGCGCCCGCCACCGCGTGCGCCGATTCGATCGCCGGGATGATGCCCTCGGTGCGGCACAGCAGGCCGAAGGCCTCCATGGCCTCGGTGTCGGTGACCGGCCGGTACTCGGCGCGGCCGATGTCCTTGAGATAGGCATGCTCCGGACCGACGCCCGGGTAGTCCAAACCGGCTGAGATGGAATGCGATTCGATGGTCTGACCGTCCTCGTCCTGCAGCAGGTACGAGAAGGAACCCTGGAACGCACCCGGCGACCCGCCGGTGAAAGTGGCTGCGTGCCTTCCGGTTTCGACTCCGTCGCCGGCCGCTTCGAAACCGACCAGACGCACGCCCGGATCGTCGATGAACGCGTGGAAGACGCCGATGGCGTTCGATCCGCCGCCGACGCATGCCGTCACCGCGTCGGGCAGCCGGCCGGCCTGCTCCTGCACCTGGACCCGTGCTTCCATACCGATGACGCGCTGGAAGTCGCGCACCATGACGGGGAACGGGTGCGGCCCGGCCGCGGTGCCGAAGCAGTAGTAGGTGTTGTCGGCGTTGGTGACCCAGTCACGGAAGGCTTCGTTGATGGCGTCTTTGAGGGTCGCCGAACCGGCCTCGACAGACACCACGGTGCCGCCGAGCAGCCGCATCCGAGCGACGTTCAGCGCCTGCCGGGCCGTGTCGACCGCACCCATGTAGACGACGCACTCCAGGCCGAGCAGCGCGCACGCCGTCGCGGTGGCGACGCCGTGCTGTCCGGCGCCGGTCTCGGCGATGACGCGGGTCTTGCCCATGCGCTTGGCCAGCAGCGCCTGCCCGAGCACGTTGTTGATCTTGTGAGAACCGGTGTGGTTCAGGTCTTCTCGTTTGAGGAACAGCCGCGCCCCGCCGGCATGTTCGGACAGTCGCGTCGCTTCGTACAGCGGCGACGGCCGGCCGGTGTAGTGCTGCTGCAACCGGTCAAGTTCGTCGAGGAACGTCTGGTCGGTGCGGACCTTGTCGTAGGCCGCGGTGACTTCCTCGATGACCGCCATCAGTGCTTCGGGCACCAGTCGGCCGCCGTAGGCACCGAAGTGCCCCTTGGCGTCGGGGTCGTGGCTTGTGGCTTCGGCGACGGCCGCGCTCATCCGCGGCAATTCGGTACCTGTGTGATCAGACATGAGAACTCGGGCTGCTTCTTCGCGCAGGAGCCCGCAATTCAGCGGGCTGGTTTCGGGCAGGACGGGTGCGTGCCGGCAGTCACCAGGTCGGCGACGGCGCTGCGGGGGTCACCACTGGTCACGAGGCCTTCACCGACCAGGACCGCGTCGGCGCCGGCACCGGCGTAGGCCAGCAGGTCGGCGGTGCCACGCACCCCCGACTCGGCGATCCGGATGATGTTGCTCGGCAGTCCGGGCGCGATACGACCGAAGCAGTCGCGGTCGACCTCGAGGGTCTTGAGGTCGCGGGCGTTGACGCCGATCACCTTGGCACCGGCCTGGATGGCCCGGTCCGCCTCCTCCTCGGTGTGCACCTCGACCAGCGGGGTCATCCCGAGCGACTCGGTCCGGTCGATCATCGAGGTCAGCACCGACTGCTCCAGCGCCGCGACGATCAGCAGCAGCATGTCGGCGCCGTGGGCCCGGGCCTCGTGAATCTGGTACGGGGTGACGATGAAGTCCTTGCGCAGCACCGGGATCGACACCGCGGCACGCACGGCGTCCAGGTCTGCCAGCGAACCGTTGAAGCGACGCTCCTCGGTCAGCACGCTGATCACCCGGGCACCGCCGGACTCGTAGGCCTTGGCCAGCTTGGCGGGATCGTCGATCTGCGCCAACGCCCCCTTGCTGGGGCTCGCCCGCTTCACTTCGGCGATGACGCCGATGCCCGGCTCCCGCAGCGCGGCGAGAGCGTCCTTGGCCGCCGGTGCCTTCTTGGCCCGCTCCTTGACCTCGGTCAGACTCAGCGCGGCTTCGCGGGCGGCAACATCAGCGCGAACTCCCTCGATGATGGAGTCGAGCACGGTCCCCGAAGTCATAACGCGTCGTCGTCCTTCCGTGCCGGTTCGGCAAGCCAGATGATCATCTCGAAGGGTAGTCGCCAGGGCGGCGCAGACTGCCACCGGGCCACACTCATTTGCCGCCGCCATCGTTCTGGGTCGGATCGTGGCCTTCGTCGAGGGCGTCCCAGATCATCCGTTCGGACATGCCGTCGGCGGCTTCTTCCTGCGCCGCTTCGCGCCGCGCACCCGGCGCGGCGTATTTCGACGTGGTCGCCGCAGCAGCTCCACGACTGGCCGAACGCATCAGCAATACGGCTCCGACCAGCGTCAACACTGCAGCGGCCAGCGTGACCCCGGCGCCCCAGTAGTGCCGCTGCGTCCCCACCAGAAACATGACCGCGATCTGCGCCATGTCGGCCGCGCGGACCGAGACGTCGGTGACCGCCCACAGGCTGAGGGCCAGATATCCCATCCCGGCGCTCGCGACGGCGACCAGCAGCGCCAGCAGCCGCAGCGCCCAACCACGCACAGCGAGCGCCGCGACCGCGGCGGCGCCGGCCAACAGGGCCAGCGGGATGAGGGCCGTCGACCAGGCCGCGCCGGACAGCGTCGTCGTCTTCGGCTGGCCCAGCCCGTCGAACGACGACACGTCGACCCAGGCCAGCCGGGACGCGCTCCACAACATCAGGGCGGCCACGAGCAGCAGCACCTGTGCGGTGCGGGTGGTCCTCACGGCTCGCTCAACGTCTCGGCGGCTGCGATCGCCGCCAGGACGGCCTTGGCCTTGTTGGACGACTCGTTGTACTCGTACGGCCCGTTGGAGTCCGCCACGACGCCGCCACCGGCCTGCACGTAGGCGGTGCCTGCGCGCATCAGCGCGGTGCGGATCGCGATGGCGAAGTCCGCGTTGCCGGCGAAGTCGAGGTACCCGAGCACGCCGCCGTACAGCCCGCGACGGGTCAGCTCGACCTCTTCGATGAGCTCCATGGCCCGGACCTTCGGCGCCCCCGACAGCGTCCCGGCCGGGAAGCAGGCAGTGACGGCGTCCAGCGCGGTCTTGTCGTCGGCGAGGTGGCCGGTGACGGTCGAGACCAGGTGCATGACGTGGCTGTAGCGCTCGATGTGGCTGTAGTCCTCGACGCGCACGGTGCCGGGCTTGCAGACCCGGCCGAGATCGTTGCGCCCCAGGTCGACCAGCATCAGGTGCTCGGAGCGCTCCTTGTCGTCGGCGAGGAGTTCCTTTTCGAGGAGGATGTCGTCCTCCTCGGTGGCGCCGCGCCACCGGGTGCCGGCGATCGGGTGCGTCGTCGCCACCCCGTCCTTCACCGTGACGAGCGCCTCCGGGCTGGAGCCGACGACCGAGAAGTCAAGGCCGCCTTCGGCATTCGGCACGTTGAGCAGGTACATGTAGGGGCTGGGGTTGGTCACCCGAAGCACCCGGTAGACGTCGATGGGATCCGCGGCGGTGTCCATCTCGAAGCGCTGCGACGGCACCACCTGGAACGCCTCGCCGGCCTCGATGTCACCGACGAGCTTCTCGACGATGGCCGTGTACTCCTCGACCGTGCGCTGCTGACGCGGCTGCGGCTGCGGACGGCTGAAGGTCGCGATGCTCGACGGCAGCGGCTCCCCCAACGCCTTGGTCATGACGTCGAGGCGGGCGACGGCATCGTCGTAGGCCCAGTCGACGCGCTCGTCGGTGCCGTTCCAGTTGACCGCGTTGGCGATGAGGGTGATGGTGCCCTCATGGTGGTCGACGGCAGCCATGTCGGTGGCCAGCAGCAGCACCATGTCGGGCAGTTTGAGGTCGTCGACCGCCAGCTCCGGCAGCCGCTCAAGGCGCCGCACCATGTCGTACGCGAAGTACCCCACCAGCCCGCTCGACAGCGGCGGCAGGCCCGGCACCGGCGCGGTCTGCAACAGGGCCAGGGTGTCGCGCACCGCCTGCAGCGGATCGCCGCCACTGGGTGCGTCCTGCGGCGTGTTGCCGAGCCAGACGGCTTCACCGTCCCGGACCGTCAGCGCCGACGGGGCGCCCGCACCGATGAACGACCATCGCGACCAGGACCGCCCGTTCTCGGCCGACTCCAGCAGAAACGTGCCGGGACGGTTGGCGGCCAGCTTGCGGTAGGCCGACAACGGCGTCTCGCTGTCGGCGAGCACCTTGCGCGTCACCGGCACGACACGGTGCTCGGCGGCCAGCGCCTGGAATTCCTCACGTGAGGTCGTCTTCACGCGGTCATCCTCCCAGAAGTAGCGTGGCAACCATGAAACGTGGTGACCTCGTCGCAGAGTTCAATCTCCCCGACCAGACCGGGACGAACCGCAGCCTTTCCGAACTGCTGGCCGACGGGCCGATCGTGCTGTTCTTCTACCCCGCGGCCATGACGCCGGGCTGCACCATGGAGGCCTGCCACTTCCGCGACCTGGCGGCCGAGTTCGCCGCCGTCGGTGCCTCCCGGGTCGGGATCAGCATGGACGCGGTCGAGAAGCAGGACAAATTCGCCGAGAAGCACAGCTTCGACTACCCGCTGCTGTCGGACACCTCCGGCGCGGTGGCCGAGGCGTTCGGTGTGAAACGTGGCCTGCTCGGCAAGCTGATGCCCGTCAAGCGGACCACGTTCGTCATCGACACCGACCGCAGAGTGCTCGAGGTCATCGCGAGCGAGATCTCCATGGACTCCCACGCCGACAAGGCGCTCGAGGTGCTCAGAGCGCGTTAGCCGCCCGGATCACCGCCGCCAGTGACGCGGTGAGCACCGAGTCACTGCGGCCGCACGACCAGCCGCCGCGGTGTTCGAGGTAGGTGACCGCGGTGGCGCCGATCGACTGCTGGGTGAGGCTCAGAACCTCGACGGGCCGGTCCACGTCGGCCAGCGCCTGCGTCAGCGCCTCGACGGGCCCGACACCGCGATGGGTACTGGTGCGCGCAATCCCATTGACGGTCACCGTGATCTCGGTGGTGTCGTCGCTGCTGACGTGCCAGTCCTTCAGCTCGACCGGGCCGCCGCAACCCAGGTAGGTCGCCTCGAACAGGTCGTACAGCTCGGTGGCGGTCACCTCGGCGCCGCTGCCGTCGGCGTGGGCCTGCACGTGCCGGGCGAAGTCGATCTGCAGCCGGCGCGGCAGGTCCAGTCCGTAACCGGTGTGCAGCAGATAGGCGATACCGCCCTTACCGGACTGTGAATTCACCCGGATGACCGCGTCGTAGCTGCGGCCGATGTCGGCCGGATCGATCGGCAGATACGGTACCCGCCAATCGATTTCGTGTTGGTCGCGGTTCTCGGCCGCCGCCCGGGCCCGGTGTTCGGCCAGCCCTTTCTTGATGGCGTCCTGGTGGGTGCCCGAGAACGCTGTGTGCACCAGGTCGCCCACGTACGGATGGCGTTCGTGGATCGGCATCCGCGTGCAGTGCGACACCGTGCGGGCGATCGCATCGATGTCGGAGAAGTCGATCATCGGGTCGACGCCCTGCGCATACAGATTCAGGGCCAGGGTGGCGATGTCGACGTTGCCGGTGCGCTCACCGTTGCCGAACACACAGCCCTCGACGCGTTGCGCCCCGGCCAGGACTGCCAATTCGGCGCAGGCCACGCCGGTCCCCCGGTCATTGTGCGGGTGCACCGACAGGATCACCGCATCGCGCCGGGCCAGATTCCGGTGCATGTACTCGATCTGGTCGGCGTATACGTTCGGCGTCGCAACCTCAACGGTGGCAGGAAGATTCAGGATCACCGGCCGGCTCTCGGTGGCGTCCCACAGCTGCGTCACGGCGTCGCAGATCTCCAGCACGTAATCGGGTTCGGTCAGGTTGAACACCTCGGGCGAGAACTGGAACCGGATGTTCGGCATACCCTCGGTCAAGGTGAGCACGTCGAGCGCGCCGTGCAGGATCAGACTGCGCAGCTCGTCGCGGTCCTTGCCCAGCACGGTGTTTCGCCACGTGGGCGCGGTCGCGGTGTACATGTGGATGACGACGTCGTTGCGCATGCCCCGCACCGATTCGACGGTGCGCTCGATCAGGTCGCGGCGGGCCGGGGTGAACACCGCGATGGTGACATCCGGTGGCGCGATGTCGGTTTCGGCCAACAGCCGCACGAAGTCGAAATCGGTCTGGGACGCCGAGGGGTAGCCGACCTCGATCTCCTTGTAGCCGATGGCGACAAGCTGTTCGAAGAATCGGCGTTTGCGATCGGGGTCCATCGGCTCGGCCAGGGCCTGGTTGCCGTCGCGCAGGTCGACGGGCACCCACAGCGGCGCGGCAGCGATTCGGTTACTGGGCCAATCCCGTTGGACCACAGGGATGTCCACCCGATCGAAGACATCGGTGTAACGGTGCCACGGCATGGTTGACGGTTGTTGACGGTTCCAGGAGGTGCTCATGAGTGGTCTGCTCTCGGTCAGGTTTGGAGGTGACCGGTCGCGACAGAGCCCCACGGCAGGGGGCCGGTCGTTTCAGACCCCGCCGCGGCAGCCAAGGAGAAGCACGCGCGTCATGATGGTTAGACTATACACAACTCCTCAGACAAGTAGAGAGGTTCTATGGTTTCGCAGGTATCGCGTCAGCCCCTGGCGGCGCAAGCCGCCCAGCTCCTACTGACGCGCATCAAAGACGGTGAATGGCCACTGGGACAACGCCTTCCCGGCGAAACCACGCTGGCCGCCCAGCTCGGCGTCGGCCGTTCCACCCTGCGTGAGGCCATCCGCGAACTGGCCGGGAAGGGCGTCCTCGACAGCCGTCAGGGCGCCGGCGTCTTCGTCACCGCCCTCGATGCCACCGACGACTGGGACACCGTGCTGCGCAGCGCGAACGTCGCCTCGGTGATCGAGGCCCGCATCGCCATCGAGGCCGAGGGCGCCGCCCTCGCCGCAACCCGGCGCACACCGGCCGATCTGCGCGCCATCCGTCGCACCCTCGCCGCCCGCGGCGTCACCGGCCAGTCGGTCCCCGAACATGTGGATGCGGACATGGCCTTTCACCGGGCCGTGATCGCCGCCGCCCACAATGACGTGCTGACCCAACTGTTCGACGCATTCCTGCCCCGGCTGCGGCTGGCCATGATCGACATGCTGAGAATCCGCCCGATCGCGTCAGAACCGTGCGACCACGCGCTGCATCAGCAACTCGCAGACGCCATCGTCGCGCGCGATCCCGACGCCGCGGCCGCCGCGAGCCGCACCCACCTGAGCGCTTTGAAGGAGTCCTTCACATGACCCCGGTCCTCGAAATCGACAACGTGACCTTCCGCCGCGAAGGCAAGCAGATCATCGACGGCATCTCGCTGACGGTGCGCGAGGGCGAGCACTGGGCGCTGCTCGGCCCCAACGGCGCGGGCAAGAGCACGCTGCTCGGCTTCTGCGGCGCGGTCACGTTCCCGACGTCGGGCACCGTGCGGGTGCTGGGCGCACAGATGGGCCGCACCGACCTGGCGCCACTGCGCCGGTCGATCGGCCACGTCAATCCGCGGCACCGGTTGCAGTATCCGTTGACCGTGCGGGAGGTGGTGCTGACCGGTGTCACCGGAACCATCGACATCGCGGCCCGGTGGACACCCACCGGCGAGGACATCGCGCGCGCGGACGAATTGATCGGCACCGTGGGACTGACCCACCGGGCCGACGCCGTGTGGCCGACGCTGTCGCAGGGCGAGCGCGGGCGAACCCTCATCGCCCGCGCCCTGATCGCCGAGCCACGACTGCTACTGCTCGACGAACCCACCACGGGCCTGGACGTGGCCGCCCGCGAGCTGCTGCTGGAAACCCTTGACGCGCTGGAGCATTCACACCCCGAGATGGCGTCGATTCTCGTGACACACCACCTCGAGGAGCTGCCGACGTCCACGTCCCACGCGCTGCTGATCGGCGACGGCCGGACGGTCGCCGTGGGGCCGGCTACCGAGACCGTAACGACCGATCATGTGACAGAGGCCTTCTCGCACCCCATCGAGGTCGGCTATAGCCAAGGACGGTGGTCCGCCCGGGCGAAGGCCGGCCGAATCGACCTGTGACGCAACGGGTTGAGTCAGCATGACTGCCGGCGCTGGACCTCAGATACGCGTGCATCAGAGCAGTGATACCGACTACCGCCGCATCGTCATGCACACTCAGCCCGGCACCGAGCCAATCGCCGACGGACGTCAACCGAACAATCCTTGACCGGCCGCCCTTTCGCATGGCCGGTTAGACGAACAGTGCTAACGACACGGTTCCCGCTACGCCTTCCCATCGAGGGTGGTCTTGATTCGCGGCACCACCGATTCGAGGGGTTCGTTTGTTTCGAACACTACGACCGCCGTTCGGCTCTCGGATGTACGGCTCACCAGTGCCAGCGTTGTAGTCATCGCCTCGGAAAAATCGCGCTGCGGTGTCGTAGATTCTGCGCGCAGCCACCGCCGCAACACGTGGTTGTGGGCGGTGACGACCGCGGTCGCCAGGAGCTCGGCACGCAATGCCGCGTTTGGCTCACCGTCGAGATGTGCTGTCAGGTGGCGGGTGAATAGGCGGGTATACCGTCCTATGCTTGCCATTTCGCGATCGCGTAGCGCAGAAACGGTACTGGTCAGGCGAAACCTAGCTTGCGCCAGCTCGCCCTCCTTCACGTAGTAGTCGAAGACCACCCCTGCGGCGTCCACTACGGCGGCCAGCGCGGAGCTTCTCGCGGCCGTTTTCAGCCGAAGCTCGACCTGAGCCAGAAGCGCGTCATGGTCGGGGAATATCAGACCTTCCTTCGAACCGAACAACCGGAAGAGCGTCGTGCGCCCCACGTCTGCCCTTTGTGCGATTTGGTCGACGGTAACCGCGTCATACCCCCTCTCCTCAAACAATGCGATTGCCGCATCCACCAGTCGTTCTCGAGCGGTTTCTCCCCGCATTCAGCTTCCCCTTTACGCCAAGACTGTACTTAGTACCATTTTTACGGTACTAAGTACCACCATGGACAACGACGCCCTCCAATGTGACCAGATGTACGCCCTTACCGACGAACAACGCGAGATTCGTCGCGCCGCGCGAGCAGTGTGCGAGGCGAAGATTGCGCCATTTGCCGCAGATGTCGACGAGCAGGCCAGATACCCTCGCGAAGCTGCCGAAGCGCTACTGGCCACCGACTTCTTCGCCCCTCACGTTCCAGAACAGTTCGGCGGCGCGGGTGCGGACGCGTTAGCTACCTGCATCGTCATCGAAGAGGTGGCACGGGTATGCGCGTCCTCCTCGTTGATCCCGGTGGTGAACAAGTTGGGTTCGATGCCGTTGATCCTGGCGGGTTCGGATGAGCTGCAGAGCCGCTATCTTCCACAACTAGCCGCCGGCAAGGGCTTTTCCTACTGCCTCTCGGAGCCAGACGCGGGTTCCGACGCGCTTGGCATGACCACCCGAGCGGTCCAGGAGGGGCAATTCTGGATCCTCAACGGCGTCAAACGCTGGATCAGCAATGCCGGAGTCTCCGACTTCTACACCGTGCTCGCTGTTACCGATCCCGCCAAGCGCGGCAGCGGCATCAGCGCGTTCGTGGTCGAGAAGGATGATCCCGGTGTGTCTTTCGGCACGCCAGAACGCAAGTTGGGCGTCAAAGGCTCACCGACATCAGAGGTCTATCTCGACAACGTGAGGATCCCTGCCGATCGAATGATCGGCGATATCGGGACCGGCTTCAGAACCGCCATGAGAACGCTTGACCACACCCGGATCACAATCGCAGCTCAAGCGGTCGGGATCGCCCAAGGCGCGCTGGATCACGCACTGGCCTACGCGAAGCAACGTACCCAGTTCGGCAAATCCATCGCAGAGTTCCAGGGAATGCAATTCAAACTCGCCGAGATGGGCATGAAGGTCGAGGCCGCTCGGCAACTGACCTACGCCGCCGCTGGGCGGTCGGAACGCTCCGATGACGACCTCTCCTTCTTCGGAGCGGCCGCAAAATGCTTCGCCTCGGACGTCGCAATGGAGGTGACCGTGGAAGCGGTGCAGGTGCTGGGAGGCTATGGCTACACCAAAGACTTCCCGCTCGAAAGAATGATGCGCGACGCCAAGATCACGCAGATCTATGAGGGTACAAACGAAGTTCAACGCATCGTCATGGCCCGCCAATTGCTCGCACTCGCCTGAGGACCAGCGGGCTGAGTGGGCCCTACCAGACCCACTCAGCAACTGCCGCAACACACTCGGCAGCGACACTCAGGGGCCGTCGATTCTCGCGGCGAAAGAATCAAATTTAGTGCCGCAAAATTGAATTCGGGACCGGCCCAGGCTGCGAACTTCGACTGACGCACTATGGCATCACGCACGCAACAGAGAAGGTTGTCGTGGGGCGAAAAGCACTTCAACGAAGCGATTTTCACCAATGAAGGCGAGCGCCGCCTGCCGGACAAGTGCTGTCTTCTCGACACCCGGCGCTACGATGACGGCGCCCGTGGTCTGATCGACACCGGCATTATCACAAAGTCAGACACCGCGTCGATGGTCACGCTCTCCGGGGTCGTAGCGCTTGACCGCAGCCACGTATGCCTCGGAGGTGGTGCGCCAGCCCGTAGAGGGACAATTCGGAGAATCCGCAGTCGCCGAGGGCCCAACCCATCCGAGCATTGGATGCGCCAGGCGACTGCTCGAAGTGCTCAAGAAGTCGCCTCCACCGAACCGCCGCCTACGTATAGCCTCAGTACTTTCCGCAATTGCCGGTACGCATGTAGCAAGCGAATACTCGCGGCATGGACGTGACCAGCACCGGCACTAAGTGCCGCAGCCCCGGCATCGCGATCGGCACAATGCTCGGTGAGTTGCCCACTGGTTTGCTCAATCTCGCCGTCGCGCCGCGCGATCCAAACCAGCGCATCACCTCGGCCGCGCTGTGGGAATCCCCGAATCCATCACCGGCAGCACCCGACACCATAGTGTTTGCTGTCGGCGTCGAGCCGCATCGGATGACGACCCTGATGACGACGTGCGGTGGAGCGCTAGTCGTGTCGGCGGCGGACCCATGGCTGCGCCGGCAGGCCGAGGCCGCCGGACTCGCACTGTTTGTACTCGGCCCGGGCGTCACCGCCGATCGGGCCGTGGCGGTGCTGCGCGGCGCGCTGGCGGCGGCCGGCGATCAACCGGCGCCCCATCCGTGGGACGGCAGCAGTGACCTGCTCGCGTTGGCCGACAGCGCGGCGCTGACGCTGGGCGTCCAGGCAGATGTGACCGATCACCGCTTGCGGCTGCTGGCATTCTCTTCGCTGGACGACGAGACCGAGGTACGCGATCCGCTGCGGGTCGACACCATCCTGGGCCGCCGGATTCCCGATAGGGTAAGCAGCTGGTTGCGAGATAGCGGTCAGTTCACTGGGTTGGCCCAGGCCGCGCACCCGGTTCGGATCGCGCCACCCGGGCACCTGCCGAGGTGGGTGCTGCCGCTGCGCACCGGCCCAGAAATCATCGGGTACCTCTGGCTCTTGCCACCATCGGGAGCGCTGGACCCGGCGGTCGCGCACGACGCGGTCGATATCGCCCAGGTGCTGACAGCACGCCTGACTCGCGCGGCCCTTACTGACAACCAGCGGCAGGCTTCTGATCTGCTGCGCGGGGTGCTGGACGGCAGGGTTACACCCGAGACACTGACGTCCGCTTGGGCACCCAGAACTTCGCTGCGGCTGATCGGATTTCGGTCGCGCGATAATGCTCCGATGCGGCACGTCGACAGCTGTCATCTGGAATCACTCGTCGCGATGCGATTCCAAGCGAACGACTGCGCTCCGATCGTCGCCACCGTCGGCGCCACCGTGTACGCACTGCTCGACACTGCGCCGATCGATACCGCACATCTGCGGTCACTGACCGACGACATCGTCGCTCGTGCAGCCCGCCAGCTCGGCTCCAAACTGGTCGCGGTCATTGGTGGGGTACGACCCAGCCTTACGGAATTATCCAGCGCGGGTGCCGAAGTCGACCGGGCGCTACGAGTCCAAAGCTGCGGCACCGGTGCCGATGTCGTCGCGCTCGAAGACATCAGCACCCAGTGCGTATTGCACGAGCTGGCCGAACTGACCGAGCAGCGCCCCCATCTGCTGGCTGGGTGCCTCGATGTGCTTTCCGAATCGGACCGCACCAAGAACACGGCATATTTGGAGACGCTGCAGGCCTACTTCGACGCCAATTGCGACCTGGCCGACGCAGCGAGCGCGATGTACCTACACCGCAACACCATTCGCTATCGCCTGCAACGTATCCATGACATCTGCAACCTGGATCTGGAGGACCCAGTGGACCGCCTGGTGACCGAGATACAATTGCGGCTCTTGAGGATTCGCAGGGTTGTTGCTTAGCCGGGCCAAAGAGCACAACTCGCTAGCTCACACTCGTACCGTTGAAACCCGCCGGCGTGCTCCCGCTTCCAACTGCGCCTCGACTGGAGCGATTCTTGTCAATCACCAGCGGTCAAGTCGTGGGTCTCGACAGCTGGGTGGGCGCAATTACACCGTATCCACAGACCTTTAGCCTGAGCCTCGTCCAAAACTCCGTCACGGACGACGCCGACCAGGACGGTCAATGCATCCACGTCGGCGCTCGTGAATTCCGCAGCGCCGTCTAAACATTCGCCAAACTTTGAGCGCGCCAGTATTGACGCGCTCGATACATCGGAATACCGACAGCATCGATGACCTGTCGACTGGTAGCTATGGCGACTACCCAGTACCACGTCTAGATCATTCAAGGGTTCAGGCACGGAGGTGCCCTGACCATCGACCACAACTGCTCAGCACCGTATCCGCGCTCTTCGTTGTGGCCCAGACATAGAAACGGCGAATACGCATCACACAACACCTAGCGCCTATTTGATAGCGATCTCGGTGAATAACATGACCGGATAAGCGTCGATCTTTCACCGTGCCGTGATTCCCGGTGTGCCACTAATACTCCCATGGTCGCTATTTGCTGGCGCGGATGGCTTCGAAGACGCTGGGGTCGACGAGGGTGGAGGTGTCCCCGAGATCGCGGCCCTCGGCGACATCGCGCAGCAGCCGGCGCATGATCTTGCCGCTACGCGTCTTGGGCAGCTCGGGCACGACGTGGATTTCCCGCGGCTTGGCGATGGGGGAGATCTCGGTCGCGACCTGGGCCCGCAGTTCTTCGACGATGTTCTCCGAGCCGCCGTGCGCGGAGGCCTTGAGGATGACGAAAGCGCAGATGGCCTGCCCGGTGGTGGCGTCGGTGGCGCCGACGACGGCGGCCTCGGCCACCCCGGAGTGCCCGACGAGCGCGGACTCGACCTCGGCGGTGGAGATGCGATGCCCGGAGATGTTCATGACGTCGTCGATACGGCCCAGGACCCAGATGTTGCCGTCGGCGTCGTAGCGGGCGCCGTCACCGGCGAAGTACCAGCCCTGCTCGGCGAAGCGGGACCAGTAGGTGTCCTTGAAGCGTTCGTCGTCGCCCCAGATGCCGCGCAGCATCGACGGCCACGGCTTGTCGAGCACGAGGTAGCCGGTGACGTGTTCTTCCTCGTCTGCGCCGGGGACCAGTTCGTTGCCGTCGTCGTCGACGATCTTGGCGCTGATGCCGGGCAGTGGGGTCATGGCCGAGCCGGGCTTGGCGGCGGTGACGCCGGGCAGCGGGGAGATCATGATGGCGCCGGTCTCGGTCTGCCACCAGGTGTCCACGATGGGCGTGGTGCCCGCGCCGATGTGTTCGCGGTACCAGCGCCAGGCCTCGGGGTTGATGGGCTCGCCGACCGAGCCGAGCACCCGCAGGCTCGACAGGTCGTGTGCCGCGGGGATCTGGTGGCCCAGCTTCATGAACGTGCGGATCAGCGTCGGCGCCGTGTAATAGATGGTGACACCGTACTTTTCGATGATGTCGAAGTGCCGGTGCTCATTCGGTGAGGTCGGGGTGCCTTCGTAGACGACCTGCGTGACGCCGTTGGACAGCGGCCCGTAGACGATGTAGGTGTGCCCGGTGACCCAGCCGATGTCGGCGGTGCACCAGTAGACGTCGTCGGCCTTGATGTCGAAGACGTTGTGGTGGCTGTAGGACGCCTGCGTCAGGTAACCGCCACTCGTGTGCACGATGCCCTTGGGCTTGCCGGTGGTGCCGGAGGTGTACAGCAGGAAGAGCGGCTGCTCGGCGTCGAACGCCTCGGGGGTGTGCTCGGTGGACTGTGAGTCGACGATCTCGTGCCACCAGACGTCGCGGCCCTGCGTCCAGTCGACGTCGATGCCGGTGCGCTTGACCACCAGCACGTGCTGCACCGACGGCTGGCCTGCGACGGCCTCGTCGACCGCAGACTTGAGCGAGGCCGCCGCACCGCGGCGGTACTGCCCGTCGGTGGTGATGACGAGCTTGGCCTGGGCGTCCTCGACGCGGGCGGCCAGCGCGGTGGCCGAGAAGCCGGCGAACACGACCGAGTGCATGACACCCAGACGCGCGCAGGCCAGCATCGCCACGATGGCCTCGGGCACCATCGGCATGTAGATGGCGACGCGGTCGCCCGCGGTCAGGCCCATCGCGGTCAGCGCATTGGCCGCGCGGGAGACGTCGTCCTTGAGCTGGGCGTAGGTGATGTCGCGGGCGTCACCGACCGGCTCGCCTTCCCAGTGGATCGCGACGCGGTCCCCGCCCCCGGCCTCCACATGGCGGTCGACGCAGTTGTAGGCGACGTTGAGCTTGCCGTCGCCGAACCACTTGGCGAACGGCGCGTTCGACCAGTCCAGGACCTCGGTGAACGGGGTCGCCCACGACAACCGCTCGCCCTGGCGGCGCCAGAAATCCAGGCGGTCGGCGTCGGCCTCTTGATACAGCGCGGCAGTGGCGTTGGCCTGCGCGGCGAACACCGGATCCGGCTGAAAACTTTCGCTCTTTGCCGTAACCGCTTCAGCCACTTACGCTCCTTCTCTGCATCGAAATGTGGCACTCCCGTTGCATGGAACCGTGCCAGTCAATCTGGACATTGTTCTGGGGCTTCGAATCTGCTGCGAGTGCTGCACCCCGCGACGAAGAGATCTCGAGTACGGTCCGATATCGGAGTCCACCATCAAAGCGGCGATTCGCGCATGAGAGATCAACAGTTCGTACAAGTTCCGACACCGACGCTGGACAGCGTCCTCCCAGCACTCCGATTCAGCCTCATCGACGGTAAGTGCCCCGATGTGGTGCTCAACAACAGCACGGAAAAGCTTGTCTCGGCTGCCAACCTGCCTACGTAAGGTACGGGTCGACATCTTGAGGTCACTCGCCAATTTGCGGTCGGTCAGCGCTGAAACACCGCGTGCATCGCTGATCACGAGCGCACAGGCGCATATGGATTCAGTGCTCTTCCTGGCGCGCTCAGCCGGGTTTTCCTGGCATCCGTCGCACACTCGGTTCGGAAGGATGTCGCCGCGGGTCCTGGTCCGTTGTGAGCGTCCCTCACACTTGGACATGTTCGCGCTATACCGGTGGATAGGCCGGCGGCGGGTAGGCACCGCGTAGAGCCCAAGGCAACCAGCTGATGAAGTACTCGATCTCATCGCTGGCGTCGTAATCCGGAGCCACATCCATGACGCGCCACCTCACTTTGATTGCCATAACCTGGACGATTTCTTTGCGATCCACCTGCCTCGGCGGCACTGCCATGCCCAGCTCTCATAAAGGCAGGTGCCCGGCAGCAAGAGACCGGTCGGCAAGGGTGAATCCGGCTCTTCATGATTGAGGGTGTAGAACGGTCAGCTGCTGTCGGCCTGTGATTGGGGTGTCTGGTTGGCTGGGTGT